>NZ_JAWJTF010000347.1:0-1994 GCF_048836525.1 Nostoc sp. CALU 546 | reverse complement strand
TACAGTGTTTTTACATAGGTATTAAAATATTATATTTTCTTCGTAAAAAAATTATTAGCCAATTGTCTTTTCCAAAATGTCGCGGATATAACTGAGATGTATTTGAATTTTGCTGTAATTCTCGATAAATCAAAATGAATCTTGAAAAAGTTGCATCTTCCACTCCGGAAATAGGGGTACATAATTATTCAAATGTAATGATTCCATCTGAGGATGCGGGATTATCTCTGATGTCCTTAGTGTCTAGTTCAAAAGCAGGAACTGGATCAGCTTTACCAGGATATTTGTTAGAGGCTGTAGACTTAGCTCATGAACAGTTCAGCCAATTTATTGCTAGTCCTGACCTTGATTACAACATGAATCTGGTTTTTGATAATAACTGGGATCGACAAGCATTTCAAAAGGTAGTTCAAGATGTCAAGCAAAGCGGTTTCAGGAATCTTGTTGAAATTGATGTGCTGACAGGAATACAGTTGAATGGTGCAAATGCTAGTTTTGCTCAAGAAACAAATACTATTTATTTTTCTGAAGACTTCTTATTAAATAACGCCAGTAATACTGAAGCAATTACTGCTGTTTTTCATGAAGAGTTCGGTCATTGGCTCGACTCCAAAATTAATACTTTTGATGCATTAGGGGATGAGGGTGAACTGTTCCAAAAGATAGTGCATAATGAGTCTTTGAATGCGGATAATCTGTTTCTGTTGAAGACTGAGAATGATCATTCAACTATTGTTATAGATGGCAAGAGTTTATCAATTGAAATGTCTAACTCCGATTTTGATGGAGATGGTAAGTCAGATATTCTTTGGCGCAATAGCAATGGGCAGATAGGAACTTGGTTGATCAATGGTTCTTCTGTTAAGGCTGGTGCAAATATTGGGAACCCAGTGGGTCAGGAGTGGCAGATCCAAGGAACGAACGGTGTAGATAATACTACTGCTTTACTGACGCAGCCAGTAGGATTGGACTACTTTAAAACTCGCCCTGAGTTCTACACAACAGGTAATATATTTTGGAAGAACAATTACGCACCTATAGGGCTGCAAAATCCTGATAACACAGGGACAGAAGGAAATTGTACTTGGTACGCTCATGGTCGTTTAAAAGAACTGGGTGGTAATGCTGCTGCGCTTAATTCAATGTCTGGTAATGCTAATCAGTGGCATAATCAGCTTTCCAATGGAGCGACCATTGTAGATAGTAATGATGTGCAATTTGGTGATATTGCACAATGGACAAGGAATGGTATGAATCATGTGGCTGTGGTTGAGCGTGTTTATATTGATAGCTCTGGTGTTAAAAAAGTTGTAGTTTCAGAGTCTCACTATAGAACAAATTATGATGGCGGAGGAGAAGGTACACTACATCGAATTTTTGAGTATCGTGCGGATAACCCTGACAGATATATTAGAGTACCTAGAGCTTAATGCTTAAAGATTAGGGCTGAGATAGAGAGCGATCACTTTTCTATTCTCATAGGTTTATACCAATTCTATAGGGCTTGAGTAGCAGGTGAACCGAAAACCGGGATAAGCTTGAAAGTCTTATTAGATAAGGATTATATCCAGAACTAAGGCCATTGACGCTCTGCTTATTATTGAGTCACTACTCAACGCGCTGTGACTGCGTTGCAAAATGTCAATAAAACAACGTAAGTGACCAAAAAGCTGATTATTTCGTTCACCAATCCAGGCGATTAACCCAGACTTATGAATAAGACACATAGCAAATCTACTTACATAGATTATATTGTTAAACTTCCTAAGCGATCGCTGGAGGAGTTTTGCCGCTGGGTGTACCGCTTCATGGACAATGCTCAGTTTATCTCTCCTCAATATCTAGCTGAACAACACCAGAAATTTGCTCGTGCATTAATAGATCGGTATTCTTCCAAAGCCACATAAATCAGGATTATTGGCCCACATGACTTTATACTCGGCGAAAGTAAAAGTGGAGGCACTGGCTAATTAGTACAGAAACCCAATCTAACC
>NZ_JAWJTF010000172.1:0-10081 GCF_048836525.1 Nostoc sp. CALU 546 | reverse complement strand
TAAACTTGCGTCCTTGCTTAACTCTTGCGTGTCAGCAGTTAACATCGATGCTTTAGCAGAATTAATTCGAGAAAAAGCGCAATTGAGAGCGGTAATCCAAACGGCTTTACAAATGGCGCGTACAGCGATGGATGCTCCCTTGACTGAAACTACTGCCACTTCAGTCATCGAAATGGGACAACAAAAACTTTTAGAGTTGCGCCAATTAACTGTCCCTTGTCAAATGAAGCTGATGGCTGACATCATCCCTGACGTTTATGCCGAGATTGAGGCTTCCAATAACGGTGAAGATGCGATTGAGGTGAATGTCCCCACCGGATTCTATGATTTGGATTCGGTAATTGGCGGGATGCCCTTCGGTGCTTTGACCGTTGTTGGAGGTCGCGGCGGCATCGGCAAGTCCACCTGGGCATTAGATATTGGCATTCGGGCTGCTGCTAGCGGCTTAACAACCGCTTATTTCGCTTTAGAGATGTCTGCCTCACAAATGGTCAAAAAGACCCTCGCAAGGTTGGCAGCGCCCCATGTTCCTGCTGATCTGCTTTTTAAACGCAATGCACTCCGGGAATCTCACTGGAATCCTTTGGCTCAAGCTTGTGCTGATGCGATGGCACTACCATTTTGGTTGAATGACAACCCTGTAATCACCACATCACAAATCAAAGGTGATTTGCAAGATATACAAGCTCGTTGCGGGTCAGTCAGTTTGGTGATTGTGGACTATGTGCAGTTGATTGAACCAATGCGCCGTGAACGTGGCGAAAATCGCGTGCAAGAAATCGACTCCATTTTGAAACAACTTAGGGCGATCGCTAAACAATTCAATTGCGCTGTCTTGGGTTTAGCGCAGTTAAAAAGAGAAGTTGATTCACGTTCCGAAAAGCGTCCAACCAAAGCAGACTTTCGAGAATCGGGAGGATTTGAACAAGAAGCTGCTGTGATGTTGGGTTTGTACCGGGAAGATTACTACGACAAACAGACTACCCAAAAAGGCATTTTTGAAGTTTCAGTTTTGAAAAGTCGGTTTAGTAGTGAAACAACTGCTAATCTCTTGTTTGACGAAAGATTTGGACAGTTTAAGAATTTAGCTAAGTCTCAATATTAAATACAACAGGAGTTAACTTGAGCATTGTAAGTGTTCATGCAAGTAGCACTCCAGCAATGGAACTAGCCAAAAGATATAACAATTAAAAAAGTAATGTTGGTTTAGTCTAAATTCAAAAAGAGGAGAAGATTATGATGAAGATGAATTTTCTGACCATTGACAAAGTAAACAAAATCATTGAGCTTGCTAAGAACTAAATTTTCATTGAAATAAGGATGAAAGAAATTGAGTTACGATAATACTGCCAAGTATTTAGCTGAATTGTATCCCGCCGAGTTTGCCAAGTGGTTGCTACCAGATAAAACTACAGAAGTTACAGTACTTAAAACTGAACTTTCAATAGATCCAATCCGCGCAGATTATGTCACATTTTTGCAAACAAGTAGTCGGATTTTGCATATTGAGTTTCAGACTCTCCCCAAATCTAATCCGCCAATTCCTTTGCGGGTATTAGACTATTACGTGAGATTGAAACGGCAGTATAACACACCAATAACCCAAGTCGTGATCTTCTTGCAACAAAGCAGTGACCCTATTGCATTTACTGAAGAATACACGGATGAGTTCACAATTCACCGTTATCGAGTTATACGGTTATGGGAACAAGATTCAGCTTTGTTTCTGGATAATCCAGCGCTATTGCCTCTTGCGCCTTTAACTCGAACTGATTCCCCAGCAACTTTATTATCCCAAGTAGCTCAAAATATCGCTAAAATTCCAGATAGGGATGAAAGGCAGAACATTGCTGGATGTACAGAGATATTTGCAGGTTTAAGGTTTGAAAAAGATTTAATTCGTCAATTTTTACGGGAGGATATTATGCAGGAATCTGTTATTTACCAAGACATTGTTCAGAAGGAAGCTTTTAAGTATACTTCACGTTTACTAAATAGACGTTTTTCAGAAATAGATTCATCAATTTTAGAGCGAATTCAACGCTTATCAACTGAAAATCTAGAAGCCCTTGGAGAAGCTCTACTAGATTTTTCATCAGTTGATGATTTAGTAGCTTGGCTAGACCAATTAAGATAAAGCAAAAACAAGTAGAGGGAATTGGGTTCAAATATCCACTTCCCTAATTCTGATATCTATTCATAGAAGCATAAGATATAAAAATATGTCCATCCTTTTACTAAGGATACAACACCTGAAGTAATAAATAATTGCTCAAGACTAAAATTGTGCTATACGGATTAGAACAGAAATCTCACAGATGAAGTCGCAAATACATCCACATCCAGCACTTGCAGCGTTGGATTCTTATGTTCAATTGTTGAATTTTTAGAGGGTGGTACATGAAAGCGATATCTGTTCGTCAGCCTTGGGCATGGGCAATTATTTATGCTCTAAAGGATATAGAAAACCGAGGCTGGCCCATTCATTATCGCGGCGACATTCTGATTCACGCTGCAAAAACCTGCACCAAAAAAGAGTACCAGTTAGCGAGAGAATTTTGTCAAAGCATGGGGGTAGTAATCCCAGAACTAATATCTCTACGTCGCGGTCAAGTCATTGGCATTGTCACAATAGTTGATTGCAAGTTTTCACAAGTTGCATCTGGCTGGGGAATGGCTGGGCAATACCACTGGAAGCTGGAGAATCCACGCGAGATTACACCGATTCCTTACATTGGGCGGTTGGGAATTTTTGAAGTACCTGATGAATTGGTGAGGAGTGCGATCGCCTCATGAAATCAGTCGTTTCTCTTTTCTCCGGTATCGGCGGACTCTGCCACCACGGAATATCAACCGCAGGTCTATCCCACAAATTCCGAGTCCAGCAATTTGTCGAAATCTCCCCTTATTCTCAATCACAATTGCGCCATGAACAACCAGGAATTCCAATCCACGCAGATATTACTAACTACCACTGCTACCGACGACAATTCGACATTTTGTGTGGGGGATTCCCCTGTAGCGGCACCAGTAACGCTGGAGATAAAAAAGGACTTAACGACCCCAGGTCTGGACTGTGGCGCGAAATGTTCCGCATCATCAACCAGTGTAGACCAGCAATCGCTCTCATCGAAAACCCAACAGGGCTACTCTCTAGAGGAATGGCAACAGTCCTCGAAGACCTTTCCCAAATCCGGTACGTATGCGAATGGGAAACTATACCCGCGTACTGCCTCGGCTTGCCACATGAAAGAGAAAGAGTCTTTATCATTGCCTACGCCGATGGCTTATTCTACCGTCAACAGCCAACCGCCTGGACAGACCAGATTGGAAATCAGATTACGCAAGTACGGTTCTCTCATGAAGACCGAAGCTTTGAACCCGGCATTCGTGAGGTGGCTTTTGGGATTCCCATTGGAGTAGCCAAGGGAATTAAGGGCAATTACGATGCCCGTCGCGCTTATGGTTTGAGTTGTTCTCCACGGCAAGCTGCTGTGGCATGGAAACGAATTGATTACTTGTGGCATCTATTGTCCAGTCAGGAGGCATAACCATGATTAACCTTGTCCCGAATCTAGAAACTTGTTGGTATCTTTCACCACCTTGGGGTAAAGAGATTCCCCCCTTAGAAGTTTCCCTGTTGGAGAAAGTCTACGTCACTACCACCAAATCTTTCGGTTACTGTTGCGGTATAGAGTGGTCAGCTAAAGGCTGGAATTATGAGATTGTCTCCGGCAACGATAATCTAACTGTTTTAGGACGTGAAATCATTGGTACAGGCAACTTACAATTAGTTACCAAAGAAAAACCTGTGTTCCGCCTGGGCGAATTAGTCGAGTTTCGGTTTCATGGCGATGGGCCACCAGCAAGGATTGTCCAGGGCATTCAACTGATTTGCGATTGCTGGTTCTACTGCATCGAATGGCTTTCACCAGGGCTATCTGAAAAAGGTGACGAGCTTTTTACTTTCAGAGATGCGATCGCCCTTGGCGGGACTTCGCCCATCGCACGAGTGACTGACTATGACTTGGAGAGGGTGCGATTATGACGGTGTACACCTCATATTATCGTGGCGAAATCCGAGGCAAAGGCATCTCAATCTCGCTGTACCCTCCCGAAAATTGGAAAGGCAAGCACCTGCCACTATTCGCGCCAACTCCAGAACTGCTGAAGTGGTGTACAGGCATCAGCCCAGGATACTGCCGCACAGGAAGAATACACCAAGGAGTTCAGGAAGACTCTGGATTCTCGTCAGCAACTAATTCAATTGTGGGTGAGAAAACAGAAAGAAAATCCACAAGATATAACCCTATGCTGCTTTGAGAAGACTGGAGATTTCTGTCATCGATATCAAGTTGGTGAGGAGATACTGCAAGAGCTTTGGGGCGGGGAAGTTGGGGCTGACCAACTACAATTAACCCTTATCCAAGGCAAGACAAATCACCCTATTAGTTCGCCAAGTGAATTTGGCGGCGTAAAGGGTAAGGGGGAAGGAGAAAAGGTTTTAAATCCCAAACCCATTAACCTTTCACCTTTACCCAGCCCTCACCTAACATTTTTGGATTGCCAAACCACTACTGCGTATCCACCTTTGGTATCGTCGCTAATCGAAAAATGTCACGCGCTGGGTTATCCTGTGAAGTGCGATCGCTTGGAGTGTGGCTACTACCAGGTATCTCTGCATGGCAAGGATTTGGGCGATTGGTCGGAACTTGGGGTACTGGTGGTTTTGTCGGGGTTACAGCAGGAATTCTATCGGGGGCGGCTGCTACCGCTTTCAAGGGTAGGTATTTAAAAATCAGGCAGTAGAGAGGGTGATTTGAGAGACATGGAGTTGTGGAGTCAAGGAAGGCCAAGGTTCAGGGAAAAAGCTACCTTGAGGTAGGGGAAGACGATTAAGAACGGCAGCCTTAATCACTAAAAATCCACGACGGAAACATGAGAGACAACGATGGAAGACACTATTTTTCAAATTGCGTCGTGCAACGTGGGTTTGTGGTAATTCGTCTAAACTACTAATAGGCAAATTGGCATCAATAGCACCTCCAACACTAACCTGCCATAAAGTAGCGATTGCGATCGCTAACCAATGTCTCTCGGCTCGTTTGGTATCTGTCATTTTAGTTTGATGCCAAGCAAAACCACCTCTTTTACCGTCTTTAAATAGACATTCAATCCAAGAGCGCATCGAATACCAACAAGCATCCGCAACTTCGGGTTGTAAATCGGTGAGAATTAACCAAGGTTCGGCATAGCCCTCGTCATGACGGGCTAACAATGTACATTCAATCGGGTTACTTTTGAAACAAGTTACCAATGACTCAAATGACTGACCAACTTCTCGAACAAGAGTATTTAGAGGTAGCCAAGAAACAGTACCTTTAATTTGAAACTGCCCCTGAAGGTTAATCCGCATAAAAGGATGCCAACCACAGTTCAAGATTTGTTGATACAACCACTCAGCATAAAGCCCTCTATCTGTGGTGACAATTACAAACCAATCTGGTGGTACAGTTTTGTCTATATGGCGAAATAATTCTTCCCAGTGAGGTTTCCAACTTCCAGGAATGGTAGCTTCAACTATTTTCCAGGCAATTGGAATTCCACAGCCACGGTAAACAATGCTAATTGCTAATACAGTAAAGCGATCGCTTAAAGTTGAAGCATCTGCTGCCAATGCTAGACGTTTTTCACCTTTAGGCCAAAGACTTAGAATCCAAGATAGTAGTGGACTAAAACAAGATGTCACATCCAATGAAGTTCGACCAGTTTTTGTTTTATCTTCTGCGTCTCGATACCATTCCCGCAGTTGCTGACGTATAGTATTCTCCTTTTTACCCAGTAGTTCTGCTAAAAATACTGAAACCGTTGTCAGTCCACTTGATTGGGTCATTACTATCCCAAAAGTCCACATTGCCAGTACAACAGCTTGAGGTTTTGTGAGATTTGGCATTTTTTCAATTACTTTTCTAGTCCATTCTCTTAATTCCTCGCTTTTTCCTACTTGCATTCACCCTCCTGCACCCGTAGTAATTCTGCTGATAAAAGCTAGATAGTATTTTACCTGCAAAAATACGCCTTTATTAAATACCTACCCTTGAAAGGGCACCTTCTCCCCTTACGGTAACAATTGGGAACTTCAACGGCGATCGCTTCTCTAACCTAGTGACCTCAAGTAACGGTTCCACTTATTTCTCGGTGCTTTTGGGGAATGAGGATGGCAGCTTTGGTGCAAGTCTTTATGGAGTAGAGGCGTTGGCGTAGCCCACCGTAGGTATCGCAACTCTCATCGTTCAACATAAGTATTAATTATCTAGGACAAAGATCCTAGTCAAAACTTGGATCTTTGTACGATGCGCTTACAGAGGCGATCGATCTCAATTCTTTGAAATTACAGAAAACTACAGATTTTTGTCAGGGTAATCGCTCTTGTTCATTTATGAAAACCTTAAGTTGAAATTAACTTGCTAAACTTGCCTTGTGTAAATACGGGAAAGTACGCAAACTGTATTTGTGTAACAGCTATATATAGCGCACTTTACAAATAACTCTTACTGTAAAGAATGGCCTATTATGCTGCCGATGGGTAGCCAGTAATTGAGTGATCACTACTTAAAAGTATTGCACCTGAGTGCCAAGGGTATTTTTTGTACATTAAGAAATATGCTTATACCTTCAAGCTTTTACTGAGTCTTAAATTACAGCCACCGCTAAATTGAATTTTTCGATTAATCAATCTAAATTAGGCTTCAAAACCAACTTGCCCATAAACGATATGTGATCGCCAACTCCAGGAACCTACCGATAGGTAAAACGCAAAATCTGAGTAAATGTTACTGAATATACTCAAAGTGCAATTTTACAGAAAATGGTACTTTTAATCTGTATCAAAATTCTAAGTATCAGCGTTTATGACTTTTGTCTAGTGTTTGATTTTGGTAAATTCTTTGTGAGGCAGATTTGATGAGTGACAACTGGGTGCAGGAGGATAATCACAGCGCCAAAGTTGGAGGGAGTGCTAACAGCAGCGCCATTCAGACTGGTACGGGCAACACTGCTACTATTACTATCACCAACTACTATTACCGTGAAGATGTCAGGGAAGCTCCTGTTGAATTTATAGATGCTGCTGATGAAAATCTTCTCTGTCCTTATCGCGGTTTGTTTCATTTTGGTCCCGATGACGCAAAGTTTTTCTTTGGACGCGAGGTATTTGTACAGACACTGTTTAAAGCGACTCAAATCCGCAATTTTATACCTGTGTTGGGTGCTTCTGGAAGCGGTAAATCTTCGGTAGTGTTGGCAGGATTAGTGCCAAAGCTGCAAAATGAAGGACACTGGCTATTTACTCACTTCCGTCCTGGGTCAGACCCTTTTCACGCTTTAGCTGAAGCGCTGGTTCCACTCTATGAGCCTGACAAAAATGCTACTGAACGAATGCATCAAGCTCGTCAGTTAGCCGAATATTTTGTTAATGGTTCCATTCCTCTGCAAGATGTTTTTTTCCAAATTGAACGGAATTATCCCAATCATAAGGTTTTGTTGATTGCCGATCAGTTTGAAGAAATTTACACTCTATGCACAGATCAAAAAATTCGCCGTAGTTTTTTAGACACTCTATTAGTCTGTTTTCAATCTTCACTTTCTCAATCGCAATATAATAATGTGCTAATTG
Organism: Nostoc sp. CALU 546; assembly: GCF_048836525.1. Taxonomy (NCBI): domain Bacteria; kingdom Bacillati; phylum Cyanobacteriota; class Cyanophyceae; order Nostocales; family Nostocaceae; genus Nostoc; species Nostoc sp. CALU 546. Next base: position 2,406 of record NZ_JAWJTF010000172.1, on the reverse strand, counting down.
CAACAATGCGAGTGGATTTTTTAGGAAATGCCCTCTCCTATCCTCGATTTGGAGATTTGTTGCAGAATGCTGATGTAAAAGTTAGGTCAATGAACCGTGAAGAACTTTCACAAGTCATTGAAAAACCTGCTGAAAAGTTAGGAGTAAGTTTTGAAGCTGGATTGGTAAAACGTATCTTAGATGATGTGGAAGATGAGCCAGGAAACTTACCTCTACTAGAGTTCGCATTAACAGAATTGTGGAGACGGCGAAAGGGTAAGCAGTTAACTCATATAGCTTATGAGGAGATAGGTGAGGTAAAAGGTGCTTTGGCTCGTCATGCAGATCAGAATTATTGCAAATTGAGTGAGACTGAGCAGAAACAAGTACGGCGGATTTTTATCCAATTAGTGCGTCCGGGGGAAGGAACCGAGGATACGCGACGACTAGCAACGAAAGCTGAATTGGGTGAAGCAAGCTGGAAATTGGTAAAACAGTTGGCAGATAACCGATTAGTAGTTACTAGTCAAAATGCTGCTAATCAAGAAACTGTGGAAGTTGTCCATGAAGCGTTGATTCGCAATTGGAGTGAACTAGGACAATGGATGAATGCAGACCGTAGTTTTCGGGCTTGGCAAGAGCGGTTACGCTCTCTGATTTATCAATGGGAACAGACGCAACGGGATGAAGGAGGATTATTGCGGGGTACTGCGTTAATATACGCGGAAGAAAAACTGAAACAACGAGGAGAGGATTTAAGCAAAGGGGAGCAAGAATTTATTAAAATTAGTGTAGTACTCCGCGATATGGAACAAAAGAAACAGCAACGTATAAGACGGCTGACTTTTTCAGGTCTAGCAGGGGGTTTGGTCTTAGCTTTGGGTTTAGCTGCACTAGCGGGTATAAACTGGAGGAGGGCTGAAATCAGTGAAACTAATTCTTTAGCTCAAAGTTCGGATGGGTTTTTGTACTTAGATAGACGGCAAGCTGTCGTATCAAGCACCAAAGCTGCTGTAATAATGCAAAGTGGGTTATGGAAAGTAGATGCGAATACCCGCACCCAGGTAGAACTAGCATTATTAAATACAGTTCACAACGTTGCCGCACCCAATACCTTGGGAGGACATGCACATGGGGTTTATGGCACCAGTTTCAGCCCGGATGGGAAGACGATAGCTTCTGCCAGTTACGACAACACAGTGAAACTCTGGTATATCAGCAGTGGTAAAGAAAAGAAAACCTTGACTGGGCATACAAACTGGGTTAATGGCGTTAGCTTCAGCCCGGATGGGAAGATGGTAGCTTCTGCCAGTCACGACAAGACTGTGAAACTCTGGGATATCAACACTGGCAAAGTAATCAAAACCCTGCTTGGGCATAAAAAAGAGGTTCGGGATGTCAAGTTCAGCCCGGATGGGAAGATGGTAGCTTCTGCCAGTGCTGACAAGACCATAAAACTATGGAATACCAGCACTGGCGAAGAAATCAAAACCCTGAATCCGATTAGGCATACAGAATGGATTTCTCACATCGATTTTAGTCCAGATGGGAAGATGGTAGCTTCTGCCAGTGCTGACAAGACCATAAAACTATGGAATACCAGTACTGGCGAAGAAATCAAAACCCCGAATCCGATTAGACATACAAAAGAGGTTCGGGATGTCAAGTTCAGCCCGAACGGGGAGATGGTAGCTTCTGCCAGTCAAGACAACACGGTAAAACTATGGAATACCAGTACTGGCGAAGAAATCAAAACCCCGAATCCGATTAGGCATATAGAAGAGGTTTTTGGTGTCAGCTTCAGTCCGGATGGGAAGATGATAGCTTCTGCCAGTGCTGACAACACTATAAAACTATGGAATACCAGTACTGGCGAAGAAATCAAAATCCTAAATGGGCATACAAACAAGGTTTTTAGGGTCAGCTTCAGTCCAGATGGGAAGATGATAGCTTCTGCCAGTGAGGACAACACGGTAAAACTATGGGATACCAGCACTGGCAAGGAAATCAAAACCCTAGATGGGCATACAAAAGAGGTTTTTGGTGTCAGCTTCAGTCCGGATGGGAAGATGATAGCTTCTGCCAGTGCTGACAACACGGTAAAACTATGGAATACCAGCACTGGCAAGGAAATCAAAACCCTAGATGGGCATACAAAAGAGGTTTTTGGTGTCAGCTTCAGCCCGGATGGGAAGATGATAGCTTCTGCCAGTGCTGACAACATGGTAAAACTATGGAATACCAGCACTGGCAAGGAAATCAAAACCCCGAATCTGATTAGGCATACAAACTCGGTTAATGGCATTAGCTTCAGTCCAGATGGGAAGATGATAGCTTCTGCCAGTGATGACAACACGGTAAAACTATGGAACGAGCAGGACTGGCAAGGAAATCAAAACCCTGAATAGGCGTAGGAACTCGAAAAAT
>NZ_JAWJTF010000017.1:0-111417 GCF_048836525.1 Nostoc sp. CALU 546 | reverse complement strand
TCTCTGCTTGTATGAAACCACCCTGGATCAAAAAAAACGGGAAGGGATACGTTTACTAACTGTTTGTCTGATTAACCGGACAAATGGTTCTAGAGATGAAGATTGTTTATTTCAAGCAGGTTTCAAAGCAACTATTGTTTCTCCAAAGGGTGAGGCGCATATCTTACCTTATCCAAAACCAGACTTTAACTCTGATGATGAAGAGCAATCCATAGCGCTACTCTACCGCCAAATGGAAACCTATGCCGTGGGACATGGTTGTGCAGCTGATTGGGATAAAGAATCTAGTGCTGGTAGAGTCAAAGCAGTAACAGCAGAATGCCTTCCTACTTTTGAAACCCCAAGTATCACCCCTGATATTGGGATAGAAGTACCAATGGCTCCCTTGGCTGGGTTAGTACAAGATGATGATGGCTTTGCATCTCTTTCAGATGTTGTTAGCCGTTATGAACAGTGGATTAATTATAAAAAAATTGAAATTCGATCTCTTGATACAGAATATCAAAATGCTGCTAATAGGCACATGGAAGAATGTACAAGAGCATCTGAAAGGATGAAAAATGGGCTGGATTACTTGCAGAGTAATGCCCAAGCTAAGAGAGCATTTCAACTAGCTAACTATGCTATATTACTACAGCAAATTTGTAGTAGCCGCGACCTGCGTCAGGCTAACTTCGATGCTGTGGCAAAAAGATATACTTTTTCCCCGGCTTATCAAGCGCCTAACCATCTACAAACTGACAGTAATCGTGGTAAATGGCGAGCTTTTCAGGTGGCATTTCTATTGATGTCAATCCAGTCTACTGCTGAGGGTGAGATTCCCGAACGTAGAACAGTTGAATTAATCTGGTTCCCTACTGGTGGCGGTAAAACTGAGGCATATTTAGGCTTGTCAGCTTTTTCTTTATTCATGCGACGCCTCAAAAATCCAGAGGATGTAGGTGTTAATGTCTTAATGCGATATACCCTGAGATTGCTAACTGCACAACAGTTTCAACGAGCGTCTGCGCTTATTTGCTCAATGGAATATTTACGCCGCCCAATTGAGACACAGTTGGGAAAAGAACCATTTTCTATTGGTATTTGGGTAGGTGGAGAAACTACGCCAAATAATCGAAAAGATGCGGTATCTAAGTTAAACCAACTCCAAAGTAATCCATCAGCAGAAAATCCATTCATTATCAGTCGATGTCCTTGGTGTAGTGCCCAGATGGGGCGTTATCATTTAAATCTTTCGCGGAATACGTCAAAAGACTTGAATATTCTCGGTTATCAGCAAAGCCGTGGAACTGTTATTTTGAAGTGTTCTGACAATGCTTGTGAATTCCACACTACTGGATTACCAGTTTATGTGATTGATGAAGATATTTATGAAAAACGGCCTTCTTTAATTATCGGCACTGTGGATAAATTCGCACTGCTGGCTTGGAGTTATGCACAAAAGGCACGAGCTTTATTTGGAATTGGTTCAGATGGCGTGAGAGAAAATTCGCCACCAGGGTTAATTATTCAAGATGAATTGCACTTAATTTCTGGTCCTCTTGGCTCAGTTGTAGGATTGTATGAAACTGTTATAGAGGAGCTTTGCACCGACAGACGTAACAGACAAAAAATCAAACCAAAAATTGTCTGTTCTACAGCTACAATACGCTGCTATACTGAACAAGTAAAAGCCCTTTATGGGCGTGAAGATGTCGTGTTATTTCCGCCTCCAGGAATTGATGCAGAGGATTCATTTTTCTCGCGTTATGCTCTGAATCCAGATGGGACATTGCAACGAGGTAGAGTTTATGTAGGTGTCCACGCACCTGTTTTGAGGTCTTTGCAAACTGCCCAGATGCGTACTTTTTCTGCTGTTTTACAAGCACCTGTTCTCCTTACACCAAAGGAAAGAGATCCGTGGTGGACATTATTATTATTTTTTAGTAGCCTCAAGGAATTAGGAACGACTTTATCACTATTGCAATCAGATATTCCTGGTTATTTAAAAGTAATAAAAAACAGATTAGGTTTAGACAAAGACAAAATGCGTCGCTTGTGGCATATTTCGGAATTAACTGGGCGAATACGCAGCGACAAAGTTCCAGAATCTATTAGTAAGTTAGAAGTCAAATGCGACAATACTTATAATCAGCTACCCGTTGATGTCTGTCTGGCATCTAATATTATCGAAGTAGGAGTTGATATCGACAGACTATCACTAATGGTTGTGGTTGGTCAGCCTAAGACAACTTCTCAATATATCCAAGTAACTGGTCGTGTTGGGCGTCGGTGGTGGGAACGTCCAGGTTTAATAATTACTCTATATAGCCCTACAAGACCACGCGACCGCTCCCACTTTGAGAAGTTTCGCAGTTATCATCAACGGCTTTATGCACAGGTGGAGCCAACTAGCATTACCCCCTTTTCACCACCAGTTTTAGATCGAGCGCTTCATGCTGTCATGGTAACTTATGTAAGACAAACTGGGAATCAAGAAACAGTCCAAAACCCTGAGCCTTACCCAGAAAATCTTATAGAACAGCTGCGACAAATTTTGATTCCTCGCATTCAATTAATTGACGAAGCTGAGATAGAAAATTTTGAGAATGTATTTAAAAAACGCACTTCCGAATGGCAGCGTTGGCAACGGATAAACTGGGAGAAAAAGGGCAGCAATTCTACTGATATACCTTTGCTGAGAGTAGCAGGAGGTTATGCCAGCCTGGAATTGCAACGTTATTCTTGGTCTACACCGATGTCAATGAGAAATGTAGATGCAGAATGCCAAGCGGAAATTACTAATCTTTACTTAAATGAAGGAGCAGAAGAAGATGCCTAAAGGCCCGATAAGACGCGCTCAGTTGATTGCCCCTTTTGGCCTAGGTGCAATGGTGGTGGTAAGAGATGGTACATCTTTAATTACTGCTGGACTCGATCACTGGTACGAGCGTGAAGATGGTAACAGAACTGATGATAAATCTGAATTTAGAGTAGATGAATGGCGTCTGGCACAGTCTCTAGAAATGGATCATTTTCGCCTACCCCCGGACTTTAGAAAATCCAACAAAGGCGATGGAGTGCTTAATGCTTATTTAACTGTCCCATTTTTACGTTTTCCCCAATGGCATTTTTGTTCTGCTTGTGATCGCTTGCAAAAGTTTCCACTGACTGCCCGTGGTAAGGTTAAATGCCCAGAATGTGAAAACAAGAAAAAGACTAAATACATGGCACAGGTTCCAATTATCGCTATGTGCGATCGTGGCCATATCCAAGACTTTCCCTGGCGAGAATGGGTGCATCGGTCAGTTAAACCGACTTGTGATAAACCGCTGCGTTTAGTAGGAACTGGAAGTGCCACCCTCGCAGGCTTGAGTGTCCGGTGTGAGTGTGGTGTCAAACGCTCTCTTGGCGGGATTACTGAAGTTGATGGGGATAAAACAAGACTTAGTAAGAGCTTGGGCGATTCTGAGTTTCTTTGTGAAGGTAAACGTCCTTGGCTGGGTAAAGAAGATAGTGAACCCTGCTCTTGCTCTCGTCAAATGAGAGGTGCGCTACGAAGTGCCTCTAACGTTTACTATGCACAAACGCGTAGCGCAATTTATCTGCAAAGGTGTAATGGTGGAGAACTTGTTTCTCTTTTGGAACAACCACCTCTTTCCAAACTTATTGATCGCTTGTTAAGATTGGGTGATGATATCACACCTGAAGTTCTCCGAGAGGATCGCCCTGAACTACTACAAGATTTCTCGAATGAAGATATAAAAATTTCTTTAAAAATTATTTTATTAGACAAAGATGCCGACATTAATACAGATGACGTTGAAGGGGACGACCCAGAAACAAGGTTTCGTCGGCAAGAATTTAATGTTTTGAGAACTGAGCGTCGTGAAGATAATCTCAAAATACGGACGATAAAACTAGGTGATTATCAACCCGATATGGCGGATTATTTTTCTAGAATTATGTTGGTTGACAAGCTAAAAGAGACCAGGGTTTTAACTGGATTTACCCGCATATTACCGGAAACTGAACAACCCCTGCAAGAATTACAATCTCTTTTATGGCGTCAGCCACTGCAACAAAATGCATGGCTACCCGCTTATGTTGTCTACGGTGAAGGCATATTTATTGAATTCAACGAAACCCGTCTCCGTCAGTGGTTGCAGAAACACGGGGATCAAATTTACCCCAGAATACAACCTCTAGTGAAGCGCTATCAAAAAATACAGGAGGAAAGGCATTTACGGAAACGCTCTATCACACCGCAATTCATCCTATTACACACATTTGCTCACTTGTTGATGAATAGGTTGACTTTTGAGTGTGGTTACAGTTCAGCGGCACTGAGAGAAAGGCTTTATGTCTCAGATAACCCTAACGCCCCAATGTCAGGAGTATTGATTTACACTGCTGCTGGTGATTCCGAAGGTACAATGGGAGGACTTGTCAGAATGGGTAAGCCTGGTAACTTTGAGCCAGTAGTGCGTTCTTTGTTAGAGGCTGCTAGTTGGTGTTCTGCTGATCCTGTATGTATGGAAGTCAGTGAGAGCGGGGGACAGGGGCCAGATTCATGTAACTTGGCAGCTTGCCATAGCTGCGCTTTAGTGCCTGAAACAGCTTGTGAAGAGTTCAACCGTTTTTTGGATCGAGGTGTGGTTGTTGGTGATATTGAAAACCGAAACATCGGATTTTTTGCTCTGCATCCCTCAAACCAAAAGATTTAATATCAATCTATAAATAAATTTATCAAACATAATTTTGTATGAATTCACTTCAATCAGTAAGAATACAGCGGTTTAAAAGAATTGAGGATGCATTTTTTGACTTAGATAGTATTAATGTTCTTGTAGGCGCAAATAACTCAGGTAAGAGCAGTATTATTCAAGGATTACATTTTGCTATTGGCGTTCTTCAGTCTGTCAAGTTAAGCAATGGTAATATTCGCAGAGGGTCATCAACACTAAGTCCTACGCAACTCATATACTCTCCATCAGACTCTGTATATTCTTTGGGGAAAGGAGGAGAGTTAAGAACAGATGAAGCACAAGGGATTGCTGTCAAGTTTACACTTACAAGTGGAGATTCTTGTGAAATCAATATTAGAAGAGGAAGAAATCGAAATATCTCTGTAGCAGTTGATTCAATGGAAACTGCTGAAAAGATTTCGGATCTAAAAACACCATTCAGTATTTTCTCACCAGGGCTTGCGGGCATCGCTAAAAATGAAACTTATTTATCTGATGGTGTTTTGCTTAGAACTTTAGCCAGAGGTGACGCAAATCTTGTTTTACGAAATATCTTACTTAGACTTTGGGAAAAGCCTGAGTGGAATAATTTTATACAAGATTTACATGAAGTTTTTCCAGAAACTAATATTAGAGTGAACTTTCTTCCAGAAACAGATGAGCATATTCAAGTGATGATTTCAACTGATTCAGGAGAAGTACCTATTGAACTTGCAGGGACAGGAGTTTTACAAGCAGCTCAAATTCTTTCTTATATCCATAGGTTCTCTCCACGTCTAATTGTTCTAGATGAACCTGACTCACATCTTCATCCAAACAATCAACGGCTTTTATGCAAATTGCTGCGAACAATTGCTGAAGAAAGAGATACACAAGTTCTTCTCACAACACATTCACGCCATGTTGTAGATGCTCTTGGATCGTCCGTCAGGTTCCTTTGGGTGCGAAATGCAACAGTTGAAACAGCTACACAAGATGATGAGCTTGGCGTCCTTTTGGACATTGGTGCACTTGACATTCGAGAAAGAATTGCACATGATCGAGCCGCAAAAGTTGTAGTACTAACTGAAGATGAGAATATACGTATTCTCGAATCTATTCTTGAGTCTTCTGGTTTTAAAATGGATTACACTCTCATTTTGCCGTACTATGGTGTTACAGCTATTAAGAACCTACGACCACTCATCAATATAGTAAAATCTTCAAATGAATCAGCAAAAATCCTTCTTCATCGAGATAGAGATTTCCTTAGTAATTCAGAAACTATCTCTTGGCAGCAGCAAGTAAGACAGCTACAAGTAGAACCATTTTTAACTTTTGGTACAAATGTGGAATCTTATTTAGTTAATGCTAAACATCTTGCATTGCTTAATAATGAGGTTTCTGAAAAAGAGTTTGAAACAATGCTTGAAGAAGTTATAAAGTCATTCTATGAAGATATCGTTGGAGCTTATGTAAATGGACGTATTGAGATCGAACGTCAGAATGGGAATGGAAGACAAGTTGACTATGGTAAACTTGCTGCAAAAGCTCCATTAGAAATTAGCAACAATATCCCTCAGCTATGCCACGGAAAGATACTTATTCGAGGAATTAGAGCAGCATTTAGAGAAAAATATAAACGTAATCTTAATGATATCAAAATCTCTAAGTATCTTGCAGTAGAGGAACTTCAAGTATTTGCACGAAAGGCTTTTTAATTAAAACATACATAGTAATAAAAAAAGCCAATTCTTGTGTAACACCTTGAAATAGCAATTAAATTGTCTGAAACTATGCTTTTAATAAAAGGGCTGCTAAAGAGATATATACTTAGCTAATGATCGCACCAACTGTAAAATACATCTGTTTAAAGTATTCTCTTTCCCCCATATTCAGACTCCAGAACATTTAACAATTTCTCTTCGACAGTAGTCAAATAAGCACGGTTCAGTTTCCCCAACGACTCCAAAAACTTCTGCACTGATTCTTCCAATGAACCAGAATACACTCGACTAATGCGATCGCTCAAGAACTGTATTTGCTCACATTCGGCAGGCAAGTAATTGTAAGATTTAAGGTGCTGCAAGCCAACGGCGTACTCGCCATCCCACATTCTCACGCTGCAACTAAAGTCATTCACTGCACTGACAATTGCCCAACAGCCACCTTTGCCTCTCAGTTCGGGATTGTCTTTGGTAAGAATTTGGCAGACTTCGCCAATCTGGTAGGTATTGGGTACTTGGGTTCGCTCCATTATACGCTGCACAACATCTTTGACGAGCCGGTGCGAAGGTACTTTCCCGTTGGCAGATTCTACTGCTTGCTCCCATGCTTCAGGCTGGATGTCCGGGTCTAGCTTGGTCAGTGGCCTGATTTGCCACTCATTCGTCGGCAAAATGTGATCGGAACGATCACATTTTTGCTCTAAGTTATCAAATATTACTGCTGCATCCATTAGAAGATAAGACTGGCGACGATTATGGCCAAAGCGATCGCGGCAATACTCCTCAAAGGTTTTGTGAGTAGAGCGATATAACTTGCGATCCCGTAATTCCATTAATGCCTTCCCCGCCTCAAAAAATGCCCTCTCTACTTTCCTCTCCAGGAGTAGGCGATAGCGAATCTCCTCCTCAGTTAATTCTGGGACTTCAACAGCAGCAACGGTGATTGTTGCTGTAGCTGGGTTTTCTTCAAGGTCTTGGTTATCTGGTGGCGTGTCGTCACTGGATGTAGCAGGGGTAGGCTTTTTACGCTTAGAGAATGGTTTAGCCATTATTCCATCTCTAGCTGAACAGTGCTGGAACGAATATCGAGTTGTGCCATGATAGACGTGTGATTAAATTGATATAAATTCCCCAAACCTTTTATTGAGGTTGGGGTTTTTCCTTAACTTGTTTACATATATATTTGCATCTGCGGTAGCCATCCTTGCTGCTTTGTCGGCTTTGGCATTGTCTCTACATTCCCGTATATAAAATGTCCATGACAAGGAAAGCGGCAAGTAAGCTCATGCCGCTTTGACAACCCCAAGGTGTACTTGTGGATCTATAGCGGGGCCAGTACAGCCTCTTTTTGAGACGTCAGCAGTTGCTTCACTTCCTTAACTGAACCGTGTCGCAGTTTATGTATGGCTTGGTGCAGTCCCATGTGGGAATTCGTTGCACCATTAATTGCTGGAAAATAATACTTGTAAGTCTGTCATTTTTTAGAACCCTTTTGAGAGTAAGAACTCTCAACTTACTTCCTAAAAGACAACAAAAATTTAGAGCGATCGCTTTCACGATTTAGGCTCTACGCTAATACTGCTTAGGTTTTACATACTTCATAGAAGAAGTATACCACTATTTCCACACATTGTGTAAATATAGGAGTATCAGTGAGAGAAATCGTAATGCAAGGAATACCTTTGGATTTGGTATCCCGGATTGACTGGGATCAGGAATATGGTGAGTTTTTATTTCAGCAAAGAGAAGACAAGAAACTTTCTAGAGAAGAAGTCGCACAAGCAATTACAGGGCTTGGAGAACCTTGCTCTCAGCAATTAATTCATAAAATAGAAAAATGGAAAGGTAAAGGTGATCGCTCTGTTTCTTTGTCTCTTATCTTGAAATATTGTCAAATTTTAGGAATCGAGCTTAGGCAATTTTATCCTGTTGTAGCACAAACCCTTAGTTACCCGTTGTTACAAAAAATCTCGTCCGTAGCCGTTGATAAATTTCCATAAAATATGTAAAATAGTAAGAGATAAAACAAAGGACAACCGCTTCAGCCTGGAAAACTTGTGCGATCGCCCTTTGACCCTTTTACAAGGAAATCTTATTATGACGCATCCAACCTATACACAGCAAGCGCTCTCCCGCTATAACCTCCCCCGCCTCAAAAGAATCGCTGCCGAACTCGGTGCTACACCTACCGGCGATAGAAGAGCGACTGAATCCTGGGTAAACGCAATCATCACCCACCAATCCACCAACCTTCAGAAAGTTGACAACCAAGCCCTCGCCCAAGCCGAACTCAACCACTTCATCACCAACCAAGCCCAAGCCGTAGCTCCCGACCCCCTCAGAATAGTCGAAATCTCGTTTGACCATCACGAATATTACGCTGGTAATCAACTGATAGCCAGCGTAATATTCGTGATGGTCAACGACGAAGAAGTATTCCGTTCCAACACTCTAATGCGTTGCGATCGCTTCATCTGCACTCACTACAAAGACGGTTCATTACCAGTGCAGGAACAAGAAGCAACACCCCCCACAACCGAAAACCAAATCATGGCGCATATCTTCAACGAGTGCCAGAATTACGGGTTTGAAATTCTCGATGATGGCATTTACAACAACAACGGCGTGAAACTGGGGCAAGTCGGATGCACTGACGGTAACTGGTGGGTGAAGAGGCGTTATTCAGTCCAGCAAAAGTATTCCAACTCTGTGTTTGATGCAGTGCGATCGCTGTCGATGGTGGATGTGTCTACTGATAGTAAATCCATTTTTGATGAATATTTTTTAGAGCAACCCTTAGAACAGCTAACTGGCGATAGATTGCAACGACTGCTGGAGAGAACGGAGTTAGTCACAGCGTAAGTCTTGGGCTTCGCTTGGGAAAAGGGTTAAAGGGTAAGGGGGAAAGGTAAATTTCTTCATTCCCTTCCCCTTTGCCCTTTCCCCCTTTCCCTAATTATTTATTCACCAATCCCCATTAAATCAATGCAACCGACACTATCAATCCCTCAACACTGGGGCTACCCTCGCTTTGCTTTGGAACAGCGTACACAACAGGGCATCATTCTGGGACTTCAATACTACCCATCAGGGACAGAATTAGCTGAACAATTTGGTGGTGGGTGGCGTTATGCGCTGATGCCTAAGAAGAATTCTGATGAAATATCGTACTTGAAAGAGGATCAAATCCAACCGCTCACGCCAGAAGAATTATTCCAGCAAATTACCGCAGAGATTGACTTTTATCAACAACAGATAAACATTCTCAACCGACAGTTAACCGTATTAACTAAGGGTGCAAACAATGGCTAACTCTACAGAAAACTTTGACCGTAGAGCCAATCATTTGCTGCGTTCGATTCAGCTTTGTGGTGGTTGCATTCCATTGCACCGTTTGCAATTCCAATTTTCGGATTCAGTTATTCAAACACTGCTGGATAAGGAACTGGTGCAAGTGCAGAATACGGAACGCGGCTTTTTGTTGGAGATTACCGAGGATTTTTAACTCTTAATCGAAGAGGAACCAATTATGAAACTTTACGCCAAAAGCATTCCACAGGCTTTACCCAATTGGGCAACTGTCGTTACAAAGAGTGCAGATTTATTTGAAGTTGAAATCAACGATGAACACCCCAACTTTCAATCTCTGCTTGAAGAGTTGGAAACGGAGATTGAGCCAGGAACAATAGGTGTTAAAGCTGAGGATTTATGCTCACGGCTGGGTATTGAAATGTCTAGTCCCAGTCTCCAGCAATTAGTTGAACAAGCCCAAAATCTGATATGTGAAATTGCTACGCACCCAGACTACAGACAACTATTGTCAGCAGGGTATCAGCCAGATTTAAACATTGCCGATGCTAGCACTGCACTCACCTATCTGCAATGGGAGTTAGAGCGTAATCGAGAACCTTCTAATTAGTACAAAAGCGTTCACCTAAAGGAATGCCATTACTTCAGGTGAACGCACGGAAGTTTCTCTTCCGCTACAGAATTCCCATTATTGCACACAGAACACCAATCAATAAAACTTTAACCGAGGTGAACATGGTTACTGAAATCAAACTAGGTTTATGCAACCCTCCTGAACCCATCTATTTATATGTCAAAAACGCTGAGTTAGGTGGAGAATCTTATCTCTGGTATAACTACGATATTGATAAGGAGAAAACCATCCCTGTTTCCCAAAGAGCATTAACTGGTTATCTGTTTGAACTGCGATTTACGACTAAAGAGTTCAAAGGAAAGGATAATCTCAAACTGGACATTGTAGTGAGTGCTGATGAAGTTTATGTCATCAGAAGTGGTGTTGAAACAAACTTCACCAAAAGCTTTCTCTTGGCTGCATCATTAGTACAGGATTTTTCTAAGCCACTGATTATTGCTGCTACTGCTGGTGAACAAAATACGGTTTTCTGCAATCTTTACGATGCTGCGACTAAAACCAGAATTGAAAGGGAATGGAATAAAAATGCTGATTGGGGAACTCTCATTAATGACATTCAATCCCGATTAGGTGGCACATCATTAACTATTCCATCTATAGCAGAAACGCCAGTAGCTCCAGCAAAACTTAGCGTAGTTCCTCAACCAGTACATCCTCAAGACCTACGAATTAAAAATATTCGCACCTTGCTTGATTATCCACTTGATTTGGTCAAAGAGTGGTTGCAATTCCAGGATGTTGACCGCCCAAGTTTACTTGATATTCACCAGATTAATGAACTAATCAAAACCATGTGTTTGGCTTGGGCAGCAGGCAAGTGTGAATATCCTAATCATGCCGAATCTTCGTATCAAAATCTTGTTGTTGATACTGTCGCTAAGGGTGCTGATGAATTAACGGCAATCAACAGATGGATGCAACAGTTGCAAGCTTCAAAAGCCGGAGCGGTGTAAATCAAAAGTCAGGATTCAGAATTCAGGATTCAGAATTATTCTGATTTCTGACTCCTGGCTCCTGAATTCTCAACATCAGAGGAATTAACCATGAGAGTCATCGTTACAGTTGTTGAAAAAATTACCAGCGAAGCACATATCAATATCCCTGATGGGCTGAATCAATCTGCTATCAAACAGCACATAGTAGACCGCTACAACACTGGGGGAATGCAAACTGAGATGAACATTTTTCAAGTGGATTTTGAATCTATGAGCGCTCGGATTGTTCAAGAAAATTCTTCTCCTAAATCTGCATAAACATTGGAGGTAATAAATGAATCCCAAATGGACTGACGAAGAACTCGGAATCATTGAAGCTAAAGCTGAACTTTATACCCCTAAGCAAATCGCCTCAATCTTAAAAAGACATGGGTATTTTCGTACTCCAATTGCTATCGCTACTAAACTTTGGGCTTTGGGTTATTCTACAAGCCCCTTTCTCGATAACTATAGTAGTGCTGAAATCGCCCGTGTTCTGTGTGTGCATTCCACCACTGTTTCTGGTTGGGTGCGCCGTGGTTGGTTGAAAACTACCCGCCGTTCTTCTAAGCGTTATCAAGTTCGTCGATGGCATCTCAAAAGCTTTTTTGAAAATCCCCCACAACATTTAAAAAAGCGTATTGCCTCTATTGACTCCGAAGCCATTAATTACTTATTAGGAAGAAAAGCATGATTGACCACATTAACGCACTTCAAACAAGCTGGTATCTTTCTCCACCTTGGCGTGGAACAATTCCACCTGTCGCAGTTAATTTACTGGAGAGAGTTTTTCTCCGCACAACAAGAACATTCGGTTACTGCTGCGGTATGCAATGGAAGCATGAATGTTGGATTTATTCAATTGATTGTGGAAAAGAAATACTCCACGCCACACAAAACCAAATCATCGAAACTGAAGAATTAGAAGTCATCACTGTGCAAAAACCTGCTTTTGTTTTGGGCGAAAGAGTAATCCTCTGTTCTCACGACAAGGGAACAAAACAACGCCTGATTCTAGGGATTGCGCTGGTACATAATTCTTGGTTTTACCTTGTTGAATTGATGTCACCAACGTTAATTAATACACCAACTATATCGAATCGTTTCTCATTAGTTGGTGAAAAAAGTTTGGTGCGAGTAAATGTTTAATTCTTTCTAATCACCCAACTAAAGTTATGTCACAAATTGAAATCGCCGAAATCATCGAACAGATAAAACAAGAGATTGAAGTTGACACTAATGGTCAAGCGAAAGCTAGCCTTCGGGCAACTGCAAGACTGGCTGGGGTCAGCGCTGTGGCAATTCTCAAGACCTTAGACAGCGTTAACCTAGAACCTTCCAAACTAGCTCAAATGCTTATGGAATCAGGCTTTGAAGCTGTTAATCTAACTGAGTGGAGAGCTGTCGGTATCCCGGATATAGCGATCGCAATTATCCTAGAGTACTACGCTTACGAGGCTGGGCGATACTGCACTAAACAAGCCAGATTGGTATGTCGTTCATTCAACACCATCGGCATTCGGGCATGGATTCAGGACAAATTGGGCTGGACTAAACCCGCCTCTAATAGCGAAACAGCGATGACACAAATACAGTTACTCGCAGCGATCGCCCAACAGATGGCACAGCAAGAACAGCATTTACTCCAACAACAACAGCAACAGACTGAAATTTTGCACCGTCTCAAAGCGGTTGAAGTTGAGCAAGACAGGGTGAACACACCATGCGGTCACAAATATAGTGTTGTTGGTTTTGCTAATCTTCAAGGTTTAGAAATATCGGTAAAAGAAGCGGGTACTAAAGGTCGAAAAGCAAGTGCATTGTGTCGAAAACAAGGAATAGAAATAGAACGCATTCATGATCCACGTTTTGGAAAAGTTGGTTTGTATCCAGAGACTATTTTGGTTGAGGTTTTTAAAGCCGAACAGAACTAACAGCAGTTTCAAAATTTGAGAGAAATATCATGCAACAACTCAATTTATTTCACGAATCAACCCCAGTTTTACCCATCACTTATTACCCCGATTTCTTAACTCTTGAACTTGCAAACGAACTCTACCAACACTGCTTGAAACTGGAGTGGCAGCAAAATCAAATCAGGATCGCGGGTAAAACAATGCCCGTTCCTCGCCTCGAATGTATTTATGGTGATGCCGGATGTGATTACCTTTACTCCAACAGCGTGTTTTTGAAACCCTTGACTTGGACAGACAATCTGGCCAAGTTACGCGACTCCATTACCAAATTGACTGGCTACAAATTCCGCATCGTCATCGGCAATCAATACCGCAGTGGCCAGGACAGCATCAGTTGGCACGCTGACAATGAACCATCAATGGGATATGAGCCAGCAATCGCTTCCCTTAGCCTCGGTAGTGTTCGCAAGTTTCAAATTAAACCGAGAAATGGCAAAGCAACGGATTTATGGCTGGAACACGGCAGTTTGCTTGTGATGCACCCAGGTTGTCAGTCTACACATCTGCATCAGGTTCCTAAAACCAATAAAGTCGTTAGCACGCGAATTAATTTGACCTTCCGACCACACACAGGAGACAGGAGATAAGAAGGCTAAGGGGAAAGGAATTGTTCTCACTCCTTTAACCCAAACCCAGTAACCTTTTCTCTTTCTCAAGTCTAAAAGAGTTTCAAAGCGGCATGACCCATAGTGCCGCTTCATTTCCATGCGTCAAAAAACAGAGGGAATATGCGTGTAATCGAGTCTGATTCTCACTTCAAACATTTACAAGAATGGCGGGGCAGTGGAGTTGACGAAGAAATCTTCCATCTGAATGTACGTTCGCTCTTTGGGACGTTACCCTACGAATACTTGCTCTACAGTCCCAAAATCTCCCGTCGCAATGATGGACGATTGCGCGATCGCGATTTGAAAAAATACCAGCACATCGAACTAGGCGGCTGGTGGTGCAATGGCATTGACCCCCTCAACAATTACGCACAGATGATGTGGGGCTGTTTCAAACCTGACCATCCCCGACGCGATCGCCAAAAGATCCACAAATTCATCAAGTACGAACACCCATTTAGAGAAGAGACACGCGCTTTCTTCCTCCTAGTGCCGAATCGCATTTGGGTGAAAGTCTCCAATCGTAGCGGCATCCCCATTACTGAAGAAGACTTGCAGCATCCCGGCGGTTTCTGGCATTGGGTTTGGCGGCACAACGTCCCAGTTACAATTGTCGAAGGTGTCAAGAAAGCGGGGGCATTATTGACTGCTGGTTATGCTGCGATCGCAATTCCAGGAGTAAACGCTGGATACCGCACACCTACTGATGAGTACGGTACTGCCATTGGTAAACCATTTCTGATTCCCGACTTGAAACATTTTGCAACACAGGGGAGACAGGTTAACATCTGTTTTGACCAGGACAATAAACCTGAGACAGTCCAACGGGTGAGAACCGCTATCAGTCGCATGGGTCGGCTGCTTGTGAATGAGGGCTGTTCGCTGCGAGTGATTGATTTACCGTTAGGGGCAGAGAAAGGGGTTGATGATTTTATTGTTGCTCACGGTCAACCTGCATTTGATGCACTCTACAATACGGCTGTTGCATTGGAGTTGTGGGAAATTAAGCTGTTTACCTTGTTGACTTATCCTCCAGCGATCGCACTTAACCAAAGATTCCTCGGACAGCTTCTCGTACCCGAAGGTGAAAAACTGATTATCCTCAAAGCCCCCAAAGGCACTGGTAAAACCGAATGGCTAGCAACTGAGGTGACAAAAGCCCATGACCAAGGGCAGAGGGTATTAATCATAACCCATCGCATCCAGCTAGGTGAGGCGTTGTGTAATCGATTTGGTGTTAACTATGTTACCGAAGTCCGCACGAATGAAACAGGCACATTATTGGGATACGGGGTGTGCGTTGATTCGCTACATCAGGAGAGTCAGGCGCGATTCAACCCTGATGACTGGTCAAATGATGTCATTATTATTGATGAATGTGACCAAGTTTTCTGGCATTTGCTCAACTCTGGTACTGAAGTGCAAAAACGTCGGGTATCTGTTCTCAAAAACCTCAAACAACTGGTACAAAATGTTTTGGGCAGTGAACACGGAAAGATTTACCTCTCGTCTGCGGACGTATCAGATACCGATGTAAAATACGTTCTTTCTCTTGCGGGAGAATATCGGGTTAACCCCTTTGTCATCGTCAACAATTATCGGCACGTAGCCGGAAACTGTTACAACTACTCTGGCAACAACCCGAAGAATTTGATTGCGGCATTGGACAAAGCAATTGCCAAAGGTGGGCATCATTTACTCTGCTGTTCTGCTCAAAAGGCAAAATCCAAATGGGGAACCCAGGCACTTGAGGAACGGTTTCGCCGCAAATTCCCACACTTGCGAATTCTGCGAATTGACAGCGAATCTGTTGCTGACCCCTCTCATGCGGCTTTCGGTTGTATTGCTCACCTGAACGAAATTCTCACCCAGTATGATTTGGTTATCGCCTCCCCAAGTCTTGAAACTGGAGTCAGCATCGATATTCGAGGACATTTTGATGGGGTATGGGGGATTTTTCAGGGAGTGCAGCCAGTTAACTCCGTTCGTCAGATGTTGGCACGGGTTAGGGAGACAGTTGACCGTCATATCTGGATTAGAGAATGGGGGATGTCGGTTGTGGGCAATGGTT
Organism: Nostoc sp. CALU 546; assembly: GCF_048836525.1. NCBI lineage: Bacteria > Bacillati > Cyanobacteriota > Cyanophyceae > Nostocales > Nostocaceae > Nostoc > Nostoc sp. CALU 546. The sequence goes on along the minus strand of NZ_JAWJTF010000017.1, from coordinate 95,412 downwards.
CCACATCCATCGAAGGATTGCTCAGAAGTCAACACGTTGCAACACAGGCTAACATTGCGCTGTTGTCGGCGGCGGATAATGCGGATTTGAGCTATATTGACCAGAACTTTCAGCCCGAATCTTTGCAAACCTGGGGGAAACGTGGTTCTGTGATTAACGTCGAGATGCGGCGCTATCGAGAATCTGTGCTTGCGGGTTTGGTCGAGGATGGATACACCGTTATTGATGCCGACGATGTTGATGATGATGAGAGCGGGGCAGTTATCGAGTCGGTTAAAGCGGCATCTGTTGAATTGTATGCTGCTGAGTGTCAGGCGATCGCGGATTCCGATGAACTCTCCCCAACCGAATTGAAGAAGCTGCAAGACAAACGGGCTAAAACGAAAACCGAACGACATCAGCAGCGCAAGGCTGAATTGTCCCGTCGCTATGAAATTGACGTAACCCCTGATTTGGTCGAGAAAGATGACGATGGGTGGTATCCTCAACTGAGAATGCACTACTATTTGACCCTGGGGCGGGAATTTCTGACGAACCGTGATACTAAACGGGCTAAGACGCAGTTAGAGGCTGGGGAAAATTCGATTTGGAAACCGGATTTTAACAAGGGGCAGCTATTACCTGCTGTACTGTTACTAGAAAATCTCAATCTGTTGCAGTTTCTTACACCAGACGTTCAGTTGCGTGGAAGTGATGAGAAGATGGTTGAGTTTAAAGCGCTGGCAGTAACGCATCGGCACGTTATCAAGAATTACTTGAATGTGACGATCTCTGAAAAGCTTACTTCCATAGCGATCGCCCAGAAGTTACTTGCCAAAATTGATTTGAAGTTGAACTACGTTGGTCGGTTGGGTAAGCGTGAAAACCGGGAGTGCGTCTATCGGTTTGTTGCCCCTGATGATCAACGTGATTCGATTTTTGGGCAGTGGTTCAATCGAGATGAAGCATTAAATCGTGAGTTGGTGTCAGTCACTAATAATATAGTGTTAACCACACCAGTGATTGACACAACCTCCCGAATATTAGTAGAAGAGGTAGTGTCCAGCCCCCAAGGAGAAGCCTGGAAAGGGCTGAAACTGAAGTTGCAGCAAGGTTTGGACAGCGCTGGCTCGTTCTACAATCAGTTAGTCTCCACAATTGGCGAGGCTGTTGGGGTTGCTGATGGTGAGCCAATATGAAATGGATACTTGGGGCAGTGGCAGGTTGCTGTTAACTTTGCTGACAGATGTACTTCTGTGCTGTGTGATTGGGTCGAGTGTATGGGGTGATCTTAGCAAGGTGCATTCGTCCGCCCAGGAACATTAGCGTAGCCCTAGTAGTTCGCCAAGTTCACTTGGCGGGGTAAAGGGGAAAGGGGAAGGGGGAAAGTCCTTACCCCTTAACCTTTACCCAGCCATCACGCAGCATTTTTGGGTTGGCAGACTACTAGCGTTTGGTCAAGGATGCAATCCCGCAGATAAGATAAGGCTTTAGAGGTTGCCCTTAAACTGTTATGATCTTGTTAACTTGACAGTGACTCAAAGCAAATTATTACTAACCACCACTATAAGCATGAAGCATCTGTCGGATTACAACTTCTTTGACCCAGAACTGCTTGTGTGTCCTTATGAATTTTACAAGTTGGCTCAGGAGCAAGCACCAATTATGGAACTACCAAGTCCCAGAACTGATGCCAAGCTCTTTCTTGTTACCAGCTATGACTTAATAAACGAAATCCTTAAAGATACAGGAGTATTCTCCAGCAATTTCTCTACTTTACTGGCAGGCATTGAAGAACAAGATAATGAATTGCAGAAAATCTTTGCTCAAGGTTGGCCTCAGATGAACACCCTGCTCACAGCAGACCCGCCAGAACACGAGCGATTCCGAGCGCTAGTGAATAAGGCATTTAGCTCGTCGCGTGTGAACAAAATGCATAATTTGATTGAGCAGATTGTTGATGAACTTATTGACTGTTTCATCACGAGGAGCAAGTGTGAATTTGTCAGTGAGTTTGCCGTCCCTTTACCTGTCAAAGTTATTGCTCAACAATTAGGTGTGCCGCCAGAGGATCTGCCAAAGTTCAAAAAATGGTCTGATGCTTTTATTGCGCGTCTAGGTCATCTACTTTCTAGAGAGCAGGAGATCGAGTGTGCTAAAGATGTTGTTGCTTTCCAACATTATTTTCATGATGTCATTGAGTCACGCAAAAAACAGCCGGAAGATGATTTGATCACCGACTTGGTACAGGCAAAGGTGGCTGGAGAACGAGCGCTCGACACTGCTGAACTGCTAAGTATAATTCAGCAAATACTAGTAGCAGGTAATGAGACGGTCACTAGTGCCCTTACAGCTGGGATGTTGTTGCTGACAAAGAATCAAGAGCAGATTCCGTTGCTACAAGCAGATCCTTCCCTGCTAGAGAATTTAGTGGAAGAAGTTTTACGGATGGAAAGCCCCACAGCCGGAATGTGGCGAGTTGTAACGCAAGATACAAAACTCCAAGACATCGATCTCAAAGCTGGGTCTTTAGTGATGCTTCGTTTCGATGCCGCTAACCGCGACCCCAGAAAATTTCAGGAGAGTGAGCGTTTCGATGTCCGCCGCCATAATGCAAGTAACCACCTATCTTTTGGTCATGGTATTCATTTTTGTTTAGGTGCTATGCTTGCTCGTAAGGAAATGCACATCGCTTATAAAAAGTTGCTGCTACGGATAAAGAATATCCGCTTGGCATCAGAAGGATACCAATACTTACCAAACGTACTCATGCGTACACTGAAGCACCTCTATATTGAGTTTGACAAAGTGTGATAGTGGCAATCAGAAAACTGTATTTCATATTTCTCATCAAGAATAGAACTAGAATTTATATAGCATTTACAGGAGATCGGTAAGCCTGTCATAATTCCCATCTCCTATCAGAGGCTTGCACTCGCATAGGAAAGAATGAGTATAAAAAGCTCAGTTTTGCTAAGATAATAGGTAAAAGGATAACAACAATGGAAACCTTAGAAAATTATCAGTTAATTCTAAAAACGGGTAAAACTACAATAGAAAAAGCTCTAGAATTGTTTGATGCTTTTGAACCCGTGAATTTAGATTTTATGTTTGGTCGTTGGCAAGGGTCTGGACTACATACAAATCATCCAATGGATGGTTTATTAGAAATTTCTAATTGGTATGGAAAAGAATTTATAGATGCTGAAAATGTTCACCCTTTGTTATTTTTAGATAGTCAGGGGAAGATTTTTCCAGTTGCGCCTCATCCGACTTTAATGAACTGGGTTTTGAAGTTACCGATACCCAAAAATAATTCTCTCAAACCGTTACTAGGATCAATTAATTCTTTACTCAAAACCGATAAAAGCCAAGCCAGACTGAGAATGATGGAGTACAGAGGCAAAGTCACGGCTACTATGATTTATGATTATTTGCCAATCAATGATTATTTTAGAAAAGTAGATAAGAATACTGTGTTAGGAATTATGGATTATAAGAACCTAGCTCAACCTTTCTTTTTTGTTCTCAAACGATGCTTTTAGCCTTTGGCGGATAAATAGCTTGAGACTGAGATTCTTTCCGTAGACCTCCTTAAATCGCTCACGGCTTTCAACAACAATTCTTCCAAGGATACTAGAGAGCGGTGTAGGTCATTCCTCACAAAGCTCACCCGATTAATTGCAGATATGGATTGGTTTTATTTTGGGTTAAAATTCTTCGTCTAAAGAGCTAAGTACATCTGCTAAATCTCTTGATCCATGAAATACCCGCCCGCATTTCAATGGTAGTATCCTCAAAAGAATAGAAAATCAGATAATCCCGAAAATCCTTGATCCGCCATTGTCGGATTTTACCCAATCTCGATTCCACCAACCGCGTTACCTTTCCCATCCCAGGAGTCTTTGACAACTGAGCAAAGGTTAATTCCGCAGCATTTAAGAATTTAACTGCTGCATCCGTATTCCCTATTAACCAATATATAATTTGCCAAATGTCGTAAATCTTGCGTTGCCCGGTCTTTGACAATTAACCGATAGTTCATGTATCGTTTTGGTTCCCCATGCTGTTCTGACCTAAAACGGTAGAACGCAAATTCTGCCAATATTCCGGTGTTACTTCCTGCCCAAGAGAATCAATACCCTCTTTCAATAGTCCTTCTAACTTCACTTGTGCCTTGCGTTTTTGGTCTTGTTGTACCAATGAGAGAAAATATTCGCCGATGCTACTGTAAGCACCTGTCATCACTTGTGCCTCTACATAAACGCGCACCTCATCAGGTATGTCAATACTGATATTCATTGGCGTTCCTGTATAACTCCCTTCATTATTTTAGCTGACAGTTTTCATGCGACATCAAATTATAGCCAATCCCTTCTAATATGGCGATCGCCCCATACCATATCTGGATGATCGCCCCTATTCTCATGAAGCCCTTGTTGCCGTTTTATAATGAAAGGATGCAAAAGCTTACCATCACCCGACCTGACGATTGGCATCTGCATCTGCGCGACGGTGCAGCACTGAAAGCGGTTCTGCCCTACACGGTGCGTCAGTTTGCCCGCGCGATCATCATGCCGAACTTGAAGCCCCCTATCCGCTCAGTGGCAGATGCGGCTTGCTATCGCGATCGCATCCTCGCCGCCATTCCAGAAGGCCAACAGTTTGAGCCATTGATGACGCTCTACCTCACCGACAACACCAGCCCCGACGACATTCTCCGGGCGAAAGAATCTCAGTTTATCAAAGCGGTCAAGTACTACCCAGCCGGTGCAACGACCAACTCAGACTCCGGTGTGACGGATATTCAAAAGGGTGATCGCGTCTTTGAAGCAATGCAGCAGGTGGACATGCCGTTATTACTGCACGGGGAAGTGACCGATAACGATGTTGATACGTTCGATCGCGAGAAGGTGTTTATCGAGCGACATTTAATCCCCCTCAAGCAGCGATTTCCCAACCTGCGGGTGGTGCTTGAGCATATCACCACCTCGGATGCGGTGCAGTATGTCCTGTCTGCCAACACCATCGCAGCAACAATTACGCCACAACATTTGTTGTTTAACCGTAATGCCCTGTTCAAAGGCGGCCTTTGCCCCCATTTTTATTGCCTGCCCATTTTGAAACGGGAGGAGCATCGTCAGGCTTTGTTGCAAGCGGCAACATCGCTTAATCCGAAGTTTTTTCTAGGCACCGATAGCGCTCCCCATACCCGCACCAGCAAAGAAAGTTCCTGTGGCTGCGCGGGATGCTTTTCGGCTCTGCACGCCCTTGAGTTGTATGCCGAAGCATTTGAAAGCGTGAAAGCCCTGGATAAATTGGAGGCGTTCGCTAGCTTCTATGGCCCAGATTTTTATCAACTGCCGCGTAATACCGAGCGAATTACCTTGTCCAAAACGACTTGGCGCATTCCTGATGAAGTTCCATTTATGGAATCTGGGCTTGTACCTTTGGGGGCGGGGCAGGAAATGACATGGCAAATGGTATGACATTCGCATTGTGCATCAGCCGTTGTGGAATCTGGCATGGTACAAGAGCTACTCAGTACGCTGACGAGTGATGAAAGGTGGGGGGTGATGGTTGAGTTTGAGGAGGTTTAACCCGATGGATTTGCTCAACTGGTGGACAGAGCGCCTGATTGGGTGGAGTGGATGGCGTGAATCATCTGTTGATTGCCGTGTTTGGCAGACAATTTTTTGTTACTCAACGGTCAATACAGTGTAAACTCTGTAACCCACAGCGTACACCCGATCTCAGCCCCAGCGATCGCCGTTTCTACGTCAATTGAAACAAGTTTATTTAATTTTGAGAGATTAATCAAAGATTAATGACATATTAAGTTGAAAAACGGTTCTTCAAAAGTAATTAACACATATCCTTTGACATTTCGCAAACACTCACCCTGGTGGAAAGTGCTGTTATTCAAGGTTGGAAGGGACTGAAGCTGAAAATGCAGCTTCGACTTGACAGTGTTGGCTCTTTCTACAGTTGACGGGAGCAAGGTTTGTTTTAACCCAAGATTGAACCTGAACCAACTTCCCACTGATGTTTGAGCAATTCTTGGTAAGTCGTTTCCCTTATCATCATCTGCTTATACAGCATCTGCAAAAATTCTTGAGCTTGTTCACGGGACATCTGCTGCACTTGATCAGAAAAAGTTCTCAGGCTAAATTCTTGTTCTAAAGATAATTCAATGGGTTGGTTCATAGCTTTTGAGTTTGCTAAATTAAGCAAATATTGTTTTATATAAATAAATGTTACGATAGCTTTACAAAAGATGAAGGGGTGTAAACCGTACCGGCGTAGGTTAGAAATACAGTATCTGCTGCTGAAAACCTTGATATCACTCCATTGTGGCAAACCAAGTAAATAATGTTATTGATGGCTAAAATTCAGTAAGTATGCTCTAACAAAAATTGCTGATCATGCTGAAAATTTTAGTCACAGGTGCTACTGGCAATGTCGGTCAAGAAGTTCTGAGCTTACTACAATCCCACGATTGTAATATCTGTGCTGGAGTTAGAAATCCAAACAACGCTAAACACCTTTTAGGCAACAATATTCAGTACGTCCCTTTCGACTTTACCAATCCTGACACCTTTGATCATGCTTTTTTTGAAGTCAATAAACTTTTTTTAGTGCGTCCGCCTGCCCTTGCTAATATTCCTCTTCAAATTGCCCCCGCCTTAAATGCTGCAAAACTCACAGGCGTTGAGCATATCGTGTTTCTTTCAATACTAGGAGCCGAACACAACCGTTTTCTGCCACACTCCCAAATTGAACGCTATATCAACCAATTAGGTATTAAAGCTACCTTTTTACGGCCCAGCTTTTTTATGCAAAATCTTAATACCACACACACAGAAGACATCAAAGTTCGTGGTGAATTGCTTCTTCCGGCTGGTAATGGTAAAACAAGTTTCATTGATGTGCGGGATATTGCTGCCGTTGCAGTTCGTACTTTGATTGAAGATGGGCATCAGGGAAGAGCATATCCCCTTACAGGCGCAAAAGCCTTAACTTATTATGAAGTTGCAGACATCTTCACATCTGTTTTAGGTAAATCGGTACGCTATAATCCCTCTGTGCTAAAGTTTGTTCGACAAATGCGCTCCAAAAGGTTGCCAATAGACTTTATTTTAGTAATGCTAGCAATCTACACAACCGCTCGACTAGGATTTTCCGGCAACATCACACCTGATACGGAGCAATTACTCAATCGTTCACCTCTGACCATACAGCAGTATATCGAGGACTATCGACAGTTCTGGTTATAAGTTGATTTTGCTCCCTGTCAGTAGTCATAATTCCATTACTTCTGAAATTTGGAACAGCTAATAGCTTTCCTGTTTCATTTTATGAAAGCGCAATCTATTTCCTCTGATATTGAGAAAGATTGACATTTAATTTGAAGCGACGTTCTTCAACAATTGAAACAGGTAACTCACGATAATCTGATGTATATTTGGAACTCAGAATTTGCAGATGCTGTTGGGTGACATCTGCACGTTTTTCGCTCGTTGGATCTCTATCAAACCATGCTCTAGCGGTTTGAGAGCCAATAGTCAAAGCAGAAGTAGTTATCATAAATTTTCTGAGAATCTGTCCGATTTTTGAATAACTCCTGAAAACTCTTTATTCACAAACTGCGGCTCTTTCAATAATAAACCATTCATGGTACAAGATTGCTAAGAAAAATTCTTCATTCTTCAGGCGATCGCATACTGCCATAAATCCCGAAAAGAATGGATCATCTTCATAGGTAGTATCTGATAGAAAAACTGTTACAGAATTATTATCCGCACTCCAGATACAACGTATTATAGTAATATTCGGATGATGTGATTTATCTACAGGTAATAATATTGAGCATTCTTCTACTGACAAAAATTCTGGTTCTTCATATCTGAAAACCGATTCCCAACTTTCTGGTCCTTCATGTTTCTCAATAATTCTATCCCACCTAACTGACTTGATTTTTTCCAGAGTTTCTGTTGATATTTCGGAAATTTTCATAGTTTTTACTACAGTTAATAAATTTTCATAATTAACATCTGGCATTCGGCATCAATTGTTATGATTAGATTCAATTAATAGCCTAAAATAATGCCTATTTCTATATAATTATTATAATCCGAGAAATAATGGACTTATTTGACCAGCATCTTGCAAAAATAACTGAAGAATCAGCACCCCTAGCGGCTCGGATGCGTCCACGGACACTTGATGAATTTGTTGGTCAAGATCATATTATCGGACAAGGAAGGCTATTGCGGCGTGCTATTAGCTTGGATCAACTGTCTTCAGTAATCTTTTCTGGGCCACCAGGAACTGGCAAAACTACTCTAGCGCGAGTTATTGCCAACAGCACCCGCGCTCACTTCATCGCTATCAATGCCGTACTTTCAGGAGTCAAAGAAATTCGAGCGGCAATTGAAATAGCCCAACAACAGCGCAAGTTCCATAATCAACGAACTATTCTTTTTGTCGATGAAGTCCATCGTTTTAATAAGTCTCAGCAAGATGCTCTATTGCCTTGGGTAGAGAATGGTACAATCATTCTCATTGGTGCTACCACCGAAAATCCTTTTTTTGAGGTCAACAAAGCACTTGTCAGCCGTTCACGGATTTTTCAACTTCAGCAATTAACTGATAAAGATTTATACAAAATTGTTGAGCAAACACTAGCTGATTCAGAACGCGGTTATGGCAAGTTAACAGTACAAATTGACACAGATGCTTTAGCTCATCTAGTTAATGTTGCTAACGGTGATGCTCGTTCATTATTGAATGCTTTGCAACTAGCTGTAGAAACTACACCCCCCGATACTAAAGGTGTTATTCATATTCCCCTAGCAGTGGCAGAAGAATCTATTCAGCAGCGTGCTGTTTTATACGACAAAGAAGGGGATGTCCATTTTGATACCATCAGTGCTTTTATCAAGAGCTTACGAGGTTCTGACCCAGATGCAGCACTCTATTGGCTAGCCAAAATGGTTTATGCCGGTGAAGACCCGCGTTTCATTTTCCGTCGGATGTTAATTCTTGCCAGTGAAGATGTTGGATTGGCTGACCCACAAGCAGTTGTCCTTACAAATGCTTGTGCTGAAGCATTTGATCGCGTGGGAATGCCGGAAGGACGTTATCATTTGGCGCAGGCAGTACTTTATTTAGCTACTGCACCAAAATCCAATAGCATTATGGGCTTTTTTGATGCTTTAGCCGCAGTAGAAATTGAAAATGTTGCTCCCGTTCCCACTCACCTTAAAGATGCCAATCGTGATAAAAAAGGTTTTGGGCATGGGGCTGGTTATCTCTATCCTCACGCTTACCGAGATCATTGGGTAGAACAGCAATATTTACCCACCAGCTTGCAAGGTCAATTGTTTTATCAACCTTCAACCCAAGGTTATGAACACCAAATCGCAACACAAGTGGCACGTCGTCGAGAAGCTCAACTTGCTGCAATAGTAGAAGGTATTGGTGTTGCACCAATGGAAGTTATGACTTATGGAACTGTTGACCGAGCAGATGAGCGCTGGTTGCAACGCACACTTTCTCAGGTAAGTACACAATTAGCATCTGTGCGCGAACGCATTTTCACTTTCGCCCAATTACAACGTCATCACTTAGTATTGGATCTAAATGCCGCCACTGGTTTACTTACTTGGGAAGCAATCCGGCAAGTTCCTGAAGGTGGGGTTTATGCCTGTGTTCGCAATCGCTCTGATGTCAATGCTTTAGTAGAACTTGCTGCGGCACTTCCTGAAACAATGCGACCAATAGTTTTTACTGCATCTGTTGCACAGATACCTCCTATGCTGGCATCTCTTGCACCAAATGTACAGTTTGACTCTATTATCGGGCGCAATGTACTAGCCTCGGAATCAGATAAGGGACTTGCTGCTCAAATTTTAGGTCAATTGCTCCCGCACTCAGTCAAGCTTATTTTAGCTGAGACAGTACCTCGTCATACCCAAAGGTTTTACCACTTACTGCCAAGCCAAAGTCTCGATAATCAATTGTATGAGCGATTAGTTTTAGCAGAAGAAGCTATTTATACAGATGCCTCTGACCCCATGCTTAACTGGGATGCTGACGATTTGCGTCACGCTTTTGCCTCAAATGGACACTGTGTACAAGTCGTTGTTGAACAGTATTTGACACCAATGCACATCTCTGATAATTTTATCAAGCGTTTATTTGCTACTAATCTTAATCGACCAAGTTATGCCGAGCGTCTGGCTGCAAATTTGACCAGTGAGGAAATAAATATTATTAAAAATTTATTTGTTCGTTACTTACTCAACCAATCCGTTAATTGGTCAAGCACTGTGGCATTTTTAAATATTAGCGGATGAACATAATAGGCTATCAAATCACAGTCATTTATAATTATGATTTTCACTCCTGCAATTACTCGGAAGTACGTCTCGATAAAAACTGATAATTGAAGCTGAGTTCAGGAGGCAGGAGGATGAAGGCAGGAGGTAACCCACCCTTACTCATAGTGGGATTGAAGCAAGGACGTTTTATACCTCGCTGCAAGCAGTCTCGGTATAATTATCGCTTTGAACTGGGCTTTAGACCAAAACTAAAGTTTTAATTGATACTTCTTACCTCCTGCCTCCTGCCTCCTGCCTTCTGCCTTCTGCCTTTCTTCGGTAATATTTTTCCTTGCCTTCGCTTTATTTGTAGATGAGTATGAACTGTTCAAAAGGATTTTACAGAACTATGCCAATTAAAAAACACATTAATCTGAATGTTGGAAGTTTCCTTAATCCCACAGATAAAAAGATAGTTGTCAATTTAGCTAGAGAAGATATTTTAATTTTAATCAAGCAAGAGTTAAAAACTCGTTACTCGCCAGAAACTCAAAAACAAGCTCGTGAGGGAAGTTCTGAGCTATTACCTGATTTCGTATTACAAGAATTATTAAAACAATTTTTAAATGACTAAATCGCTCAATAGCATTCGATGGTCTGAATTTCCACCTATGATAGTTTTACAATCTACAACTTTGATATCATTACTAACAAAAATATGATCTATTGGCAGCTTAAGTACGCCTATAATCAAGGCTGGTAAATGAACATGAGTTGCCGATTCAACCCATGAAGGTTCTATCCCAAAGCCCAATTTTGTATTGTGTAGACCCGTTTTTTCAACTAGCCTTTTATAGTATGGCGACCAAGGAGTTAGGTTTAAGTCACCTGCAAATATTAGTCTTTTATCCCCTTGAGTTTGCAAGTACTGAGTTAATTCAGCTAATACGGTGTTGCGCTTATTAAAAAGATCAGGTTTGATCGGTACTAAAGGGTGGGCTGCTACCAAAGTAATATTTTTATTACTAATTTTTACAGATGTGCTTAAAATCGTTCCTGCACTTAGTGCCTTTCCTTGAGGATTTACCAACCCAAAACGGCTAAAAACAGCCAAACCACCACCAGAAGTCCGGTAACTAAACGGGAAAGTATCTTGCAGGTACGCGGTTAGTTCCTTCATCGCGGGTGAGCTGATCTCGATTAATACAGCTATGTCAGGCTTTTGCTGTTCAACGAGATTAGCGACATATCTCAACTGAGTATTTTGAGTGTTGATGTTAAATTCTAGAACTCTTATAGATTCACCTCGCCCTTGGTGGCTATTAGGCAAATACCAAGGTAATATCCAAACGCTATTAAACGCTAGCAAAGCAAGAGCAAAAAACAGTGTGCCCTGCCAACGAATTCCAGCCAACCAAGCACACAAAATTCCGATAGTGATCACTAAAGAAACTAAAAAGTAATAAACTCTGCCGTGACTTAATAACTCGAAAGGATACTGCCAAAAAAAACTAACACTTATTGAAAGAAGGGCAGTAATCCCTAGTAGAAGGTTCAATAAAATTTGGCTATAAGACTTTAACATCTAATACTGATATTTACATACAAGAGTACTTAGCTAGATATACAGTACTTGCAAAGCTTATTACTGAAAATATACTAATTTGAAGCTTTTTGCTTACGGCTCAAAGATTTTTGCGCTTTCCTCAGTCTCACCCAAGCGTATCAGTCGGTAACTATAAGAACAGCCTCTGAATGATCTACCACATCTTCGTAGAATCGCTTGAGTGCCGTGAAGTCCCTGACGATCCATCCAAATGCCTCGTCAGTATCCCTCGTCTGGTGCCACTTGTAAAGGTGTGCATCGTACATCAGTACCGGAGCGTACTTGGACTTGATATCTTCTTCAGTAATTCCACTAAGCCAAATGTGAATCAACTCGCATTTGTCGGCAGGAGTCCAACGGATGGGGAATCCTTGTGTGCTTCGTGCTGAAGGTAACACGTTTGATTGGCCGGTGATTGCAGTGACAGCCAACGATTCCTCCTCTTCGGAGAGAGCGCATTTCATCAGCAAGCATTTTATCCAATCGAATCGCCTAGAAAGATCGCAGTATCGATTCTCAATTCCGGGGTGCGTTTCGACGAGTTCCTCAAGGGCATCGACAAACTGTTTATACTCCGCTTCACCATAAGGAAATTTGTTGATCCGACTGGGCTGTTCGCGGCGCAGGCTAAAATACCTCCGTACAAACGAAAGATATTCGACATCAATATCACTGCTAACGACGTTTTCTAGTAAGGTGCATTTCGAGGGGAGCGCGTTCAGTTGGAGTTCCCAGCCCATCTGTCCTCCTCTGCTAATCCTGTCAAACTATTTATTATAGTCAAAAAAATTAGTGGGGATGTGTTGATAGCAGAGAGTGAACCCCACGGTTTACTCGCGGGAGCAAATCATCAAAATCAGCCAACAATTAATGAGCATTGCGCCGTGATACTGAAGTTTGAGGATCTTATCTTACCCCAAAAAATTTGCTCAACTGGTGACAGATGCGCCCCAGTGGACTGAATGGATGGCTTGATTTACACCCAAGCTTGGTATTAGACCAATAAACTATTGCTTGCGAAGTGTGTCTGCCACTTCAAGATAGCTATACCCTCATTACAAGCCAAACTTCTCATTATCTCTGACGGGCGTTGGGAAACCCTCCCGCCTTGCGTGGAACAGAGTAAATCAAAACGCTACAGTCAATTACAATAATGATTGATGCAAGTGGCTTTATACGCAACAGTTCTGGTTTGATTTCAAAAACTCAAACCGACTCAAAAGGATAAAATCCTAGAAAACTGGAGCTGGGTGAGCTAAATTCCTGTAATGAATATGGCTAAAACTAAAAAATCAGAAAATGCTCCCAAAAAAGCGACTAACCCTTCTCCCAATGCACTATATGTGCTAGAGGTGTTTTTAATTGATGGCCCAATTACAGAGGAATTTGCAGCAGAAAATCCAGTGGTGTCCAGAACCATCGAAATTGAAAGCAGCAATACTTTGCAGGATCTGCATAAAATCATCTTCAAAGCATTTGACCGAGAAGAAGAACATATATATGAATTTCAAGTAGGAGGAAAAGGGCCGCAAGATCCAAATGCAAGACGCTATTGCATAAAACAAGCATTTTCAAGTTCCGATTTGACACCAAAGCCTACAGGAAATGTTTCTAGTACTTCAATTGCGTCTTTGGGCTTATCTATAGATGATGCTTTTGGTTACTGGTTCGATTTTGGTGATGATTGGTGGCATCAGATTGATGTCATCAGCATTGCAGACACAGTTCCATCAGGCAAATATCCTAAAATTACTCAGCGAGTCGGGGCTAGTCCTCCGCAATATGCGGATTTTGAGTAGAAGAAAAAGCAAGACAATCGTCATTGCCTTGCTACGATAGGCTATTTGGTAAATCAGGATATCACTCAAGCAGAGAAGGTTTTTAAAGAATCATGGCAGCTAAAAAACATTATTTACTTAATCATGGATGTTTCCTTAATTCCACAAATAAAAAAATAGTTGTCAATTTAGCCACGGGTGATATCTTAAATCTAATAACCCAAGAATTAAAAACTCGCTATTCACCAGAAACTCAAAAAATTGTACTCGAAGAGAGTTCAAAGCTGCTACCTGATTTGGTATTTCAAGAAATGTTACAGCGCCAACAGCAAGTAGTGAATGTTAACCCTGATAGCTTAGTTGTGGTTAAATGTGCGATACAAGAGACAGAGCTTGATGAGTTTGGGTTTAATTTAAATGTCGAAGTATATTTTGTGATTGCAGATGTCAAAGGTCAAAATCATTTCCGCGCTAATCGGATAGTCCTTTGGTCAGATATCTGGGGCGATGAAGAACAGCTTTTTGATCTAGAAGATGAACTAAGTGAGCAATTCTGGACAGAATATCAAATCCAGTTACTCTTTGATGATAAAAATCAGCAAAAAATTGAATTAGAAATATCACAAACAGATGATTATGGAGCAAGGTTAGAATTTTACCCATCTGCCCAAAGATTTTTACCATCCATAGTTCCCTTTACTGATAATAACTTTTAAAATCAGGAATTATGGCAGTAGCTTCTGGTGCTTGTAGGAGTCGAGATGACGGGAACTGAGCGGTGTTGTTCAAGCGGAAGCGTTAGCCATACCTTTAGGTGATCGCACAGTTCTCAAAACGCAATGCACTTGTTCATTGTCCAGCATAGCGTGATATCGCCTCTTTTGCTGCTTGCAAAACGCGATCGCGTAATTCTAATGGCTCAATTACCTCCATCTGTGCGCCGAACCCCAGCACATAAGCACAAGCCGCTTCTTCTATATCAAACCTCAGCCAGACGCGAGTCCAGCCATCGGCATCGGGCGAGTTAATCTGTTCTATTCGGGCAAAGTATCCGGCATAGCGTAACCGAGGCATAACCTCTGGAGCAACACGCACCGTTACGCCATAGTAAGGCAGATTGGCTTTGAACTCAACCATCGATTGTTGCCAATAGTCGGCTAAGTTGAATTCAACCGGACGAACACAGGGGTAATCTGTAAGCATGGCATCCCGCACTCGTGAAATCCGGTAGGAGCGTACCTCTGACTCTACCGAGGCAACGAAATACCAAACATTGCCTTTGGCGACCAATCCCAGTGGGTTGACTAATCGTTTGACCAGTTTGCCATTACCGCGCTCATAGCTGAGGTTTACTTGCCGCTCTTGCCAAATCGCTGTTTGTAGAGTCGCAAATGCCGACATTTCCTCGTCCCACCGATGCCAGCCTGTTGGATCGACATGAATGCGCTGGCTAACCATTTCTGCCTGTTGACGATTTGCGGCAGGCATTGCTACCAGAAGTTTGAGCAGAGCAGCTTCAAATGCTTGACTCCAGCCTAAATCGGCTAACAGGTTTGCGGACTTTGGCAAAAACAGCGCCTGGATCTCTGCCAAGTTAAGTCCTGTCAGCGTAGTTTGATAGCTGTCGAGTAAACTCCAACCACCTCCTTTACCGCGTTCTGCCATCACCGGAACTCCGGCACTACTGAGGGCATCCATGTCACGATGGATGGTGCGCTCAGATACCTCCAATCGTTCTGCTAAATCTCGCGCTGTTAGTTGACGATAAACCTGCAACAACATCAGGATCGAGAGGAGGCGATCGGCACGCATAACTATCCCAAGACCAATCGAAACTACTTTTTACTTTACTGCCTAAATATGACAAGGGATGTCAGGAAGTTCAGCTTATGCTGCATAAAGATGGTTTGGAGTCATCGATTTCTTTAAGCTACCTAGCAGTATTTAAGGAGGTCAATTATGCAACTATTGAAGAATAAAATTGCGCTTGTAGTTGGGGCAACACGCGGTGCAGGTCGTGGTATTGCTGTGGAACTTGGTGCAGCAGGGGCAACCGTTTATGTCACCGGACGCACTACTCTTACTGTGCGTTCGGAATACAACCGCCCTGAAACGATCCAAGAAACGGCGGAATTGGTAAACCAGGCTGGTGGAAAAGGAATCGCGGTTGTAGTCGATCATTTAGACCCAAAACAAGTACAGGCGCTTGTTGCTCGTGTTGAGCAGGAACATGGCCGTCTGGATGTTCTGGTCAACGATATTGGTGCAGAATATCTGGCGGAGTTCAACAAGCCTGTGTGGGAGCTTTCTTTGGAGCGAGGATTACGGATGCTGAGATTGGCGATCAACACCCATTTGATCGCTAGCCACTTCGCATTGCCCTTGTTGATCCAGAAACCCGGTGGATTGGTAGTCGAAATTACCGATGGGACTGCCGAATATAACAGCAAAAACTATCGGCTGTCGCTGTTCTATGACCTTGCTAAAACCTCGGTAATTCGCATGGCATGGGGATTGGCGCAAGAACTTAAACCGCATCAATGTACTGCCGTAGCGCTGACTCCGGGCTGGTTGCGCTCGGAACTCATGCTCGATCATTTTGGAGTGAGTGAAGCCAACTGGCAGGACGCAACAGCAAAAGAACCACACTTCATCATTTCTGAGACGCCCTACTATGTCGGGCGTGCAGTTGCTTATCTAGCTGGCGATCCACAAGTAGTGCGCTGGAATGGCCAATCGCTTTCCAGTGGGCAACTAGCACAGGTTTATGGCTTTACCGATCTTGATGGCTCTCAACCCGATGCGTGGCGCTACATTCATGAAGTCCAGGAGGCGGGTAAACCTCCTGATGCGACCGGATATAGGTAATGTTCCAGTCACAACACTACGTATTCTGTGGGAATGGCACTAAGAAAAGCGTAAATCCCTGCTATTTCTAGCTTTTAGGTGCGGGGTTGCAGGTTCAGGTGTGGGGAATTAAGAAGATGTTGAACTTCTTGACGTACTGGCATTGAAATTGTCCGAAACATTACACCCTACACTTACCTCCAACACCCTGCCCTGGCGAGGTTTCACATGAGTCTTAGTGCCATTCTGTATTGCTTCCATTTAAGAACCGCTATATTTGCCCACCTTATTTAGACAAGTTGAGCAAACAGCAGACAACTAGGGTTTCAGCACGTTATCAGCAAACTGTCCTTGCACATTACCTGCGGGAGCATACTGACAAACTACATAGAAGCCATCGTACTTAGTACCCTCAATTGTTGCAGGGCCAGGTGCAGCACCACAGCCTAGTTTGGTACTGCCCTTCCAGACCACCTGAGTAAAATGCCCGGTGTTGCCAGAAAATACAGGTTTGGTGTAGTCATAGTCTGTAATTTCACTGTACCAGTCTTGAACTGCTGCACTACCTAAGTTTGTTGAGTCTCCATCTCCACTCCAGTATATGTTTTCTCCTACATTGTTTCGATTGGTACTGTGTTCTAAGTCACCTTTAGCTGCTATCGTTTGTGCCCAAGCTTGGGCGCTCTGGTTGAGAGTATCATCAATACTCACGTTAGGACTCTTATGCTTGGCTCGATAAGTGTTGTGTGCAGTCACCACATCGCTACACAACTTGGCTAAGTCAATAGATGTCTGTCCTAAAACTGAATTACCGATCATTGCTCCTCCTGTGATTGCAACTGTTAAAGCTGTAGCTGTTGTCAGGGTTAGAGTTGAAAATAATTTATTCATGGTTTTGTATTTCTTGGGTTAGCTTTTGCAGGTCAGTGCAACAAAGTTGCAGGTCAATGTAACTTTGTTGTAGGTGAGGGACTTCCAAGTAAAAAAATATTCCACTGCTATTGTTCACTGTTGACCGTTGACGGTTCACGAGTTTTTAGTTAACAGTTAATAGTCAACAGTCAACTCAACATTAGACGAGCTACTTAAAGCGATTAATATCCGCTTAGAAAGACAGGCTATTTTTCAATCCTGGTGGGCTACTAAATTTCAGAAAGCTTTTAACTCCATGTCTGCAACGAAGAATTCAGTAATTGTCCAAGAAACATCAATCTTTTCCAACGTTCCAGAAATACTCTTCAGTTCAAATTTTTTACTTTATGCAAAAAGAGCGGAAAACTTTTAAAGCTGCACTATACAAGGATTAGACGCAATAAACCAAGCCCAATACAACACCCTTGACCTCAAGAGAACAATCGCATGTAGAGGGGCGGTTGTAACAAGGGCACATGAAAGGCGATCGCTTACCGTAGACACACTTTCACAAAAATACTCTACTAAGTTATTGACCTCAATAGAGTATATAAATTTACTATAATCATCTTTTACCAGTATTCAGTTTATACTTTAGTAATTATTTATACCTCCGTATAAATACTGCAAATCTTGCCTACAGTTTAATGTAGGGTTTCTCTTGCGTCGGCACAAGTAACTTAGGCAACAGACTTGGACTTGGCAACTTCAGATATTTACTCTGGGGAGAACAATCTAGGATCATTAACCAGTGTAGACCAGCAATCGCTTTCATCGAAAATCCTACAGGGCTACTCTAGAGGAATGGCAACAGTCCTCCAAGACCTTTCCCAAGTTTTTAGGCTTAACCGAACCATATAAAATTATGGCAATTTCACAAATAGATTGAACCTAGAAAGCCATTGGTTGCAAGTTTTTTGACTCTTTATGATTTGCTATGAACTCTTTAATGTCACTACTTTTACTTTTAGAATAAAGAGATGCTGCATCCAGTAACTTCTTAATATTCTTTTGACTCACATCATCCATTGCATGGTTGATATGCTCTTTGGTAAATTTATTGATTTGTTCATTTTGCTTGATTATTTTTACAGGTTTAATTTCACTTCCCCTTTTTTCAAATGGCTCAGTTATATTAAATTGAAGTCGTAAATAACCTTTAGGATTAGCTGTATTTACAATCTCTTCACACGAGTCAGTAATAATCTGAATTTGACCTCCCATAAATACGTCAGGAATATTTTGTCCCCAATTCAAAATATTCCAATTTTTAATTTTTTCGTATTCAAGCGGTCTGGTGGTTCTACCAGTACCAATAGAAATAATAGAGATGTCCTCAATACTTTGTTTTTTTTCTTTTATGGCATAACGAAGCGCTGCCAGAGAAGGGCAGTTAGCACCTATTCCGCCATCAACGTGAGGAAATCTCCACTCTCCTCCTTCATCTTTACATTTGAATTCATAGGGAGGAAAGAAGGTAGGTGCTGATGCAGAACTAAGACAAATCTCCCACAGTCGCTTATCGTTAAACCACTTATCATTATGGTTTTGAAAATAACGACTAGCAAAAAAGGTTGTATTGCGATATAAAGTGTCATAGGCAAGAATTAACAATTCTGCTCCTGGCATTTCGCCAACTTGACGAAGTGTAATATCTTCCCCTAGTTCTTGTTTTAAAACTTGAATTAACCCTTCATTAGAATATTTAGTACTCAATATTGGGATTCGTAACCATGTACTCTTGAAGATTTCCTTACCCCTGTCTCTATAAATATTTATCAGTTCTTCTGGGGTTTTATTTAGCACTAAACCAGCAGCTACAATTGAACCAGTAGATGTACCAACAATTAAGTTGAAGTATTGGTTTAAAGGTTGTTCTATTCCTGCAACTTTTAGTTGATTTTGCAATTCTTCAAGAATTTTTGCTGTTACTACGCCCCGAATTCCACCTCCATCTAAAGCAAGTATCTTAAATTTTTTCTTGTCCTGATTTTGAGATGACATATTACAACCGGCTTTTTATTGTCGTGTACTTCTATAAGTATTCCCAGTTGAGTTATGAAAATTTAAATTGGGGAAGATATAGCGAAGGCACTGTTGGTAAACCTGGAAAACGAACTTGATTTTTAACGTTAACGTGCGTCCCCTTGTGGAGTGTTGCTCTAGCCTCAAAGCATTCCATCACTTGCATCAACAGGAAGATTAGCTAGGAATTAAGCCCTGATTAAGATAAGGTTATACAACAGAGGTTTCACTTGTATAAGCTCATTTTTCAGAGCTAACACCTTTAGGAGCGCTATTGCAGACCCCAGACCCTCCTGAAGTAGGAGACACAGTTTTGATTCTACGTCCTTTCTATGTAACTGGAAAAGTTGGGGTTGTTTGTGGTCGAGAGCCAGACTCAGATGGACGATCAAGCATACGCTGGCTTAAGGGACTTCCAGAGAATAAAATATACAGTTAACAAAAATGATAATCATTCTGAAAGAGAGAGAGCAGTTGCCGACAGCAACTGCTCTCTCCTAACAAAATATATGCAATATAAATGTCTGCACTCAACAATACGCATAGCGCAGTGAGGAGAATGGCTATTGCACGAAAAACTGTTATTTAACTTCTAACAATTACGTTGCTCCGTAACAAATATCAACAAACCACTTGCCTAAGTTTGGTAAATTCTCTTGACCCAAATTAGTCAAACGTGAAATTTTATTTTCAATTTCTTGCATCGCTCCTTTAGTTAAACGCACCCCAGTAGCTTGAAGAAGAATTCAGAAGTCAGAATTCAGGAGTCAGAATCAATCAGTTGGGGATTCAGACCCGCGACTTTCTTGTTGACCACCAAGTTGAAAATTTGGTGGGGTGCAAAAACGCCGGTTATTCATCCGCTTTTTCATACAGAATACCCAACTGAATTCTGACTCCTGACTCCTGAATTCTGTTCGATAAGGAGCCACAGTTGTTTTTGGTTTGAAATCATGGTCATCAGTTTCCGTTGGTACTCGATTTCTACCACCACGGTCAAAGTCGCCGATATTGACACGAGCTTTGGCATCCAAACTTAAGCGTAAAACGCTTGGGTCTTCTGAAATTTCTTGGTGAACTATAGCTAATTGCTCAAAGATTGCATCAGTTTCGGGAATTTTTTTTGAGGTTGAATTTTGGCAACCCTCTTGAGGCGATACCATAAATCATTTAACTTGACACGAATTGTTTCTGAAGTTGGTAATTCTTCATCTGCATAACCAAATTTTTCAATTAATTGATGTCTCACTTCCGCAGCAGAAAGTCGTGTATATAGTCTTTGGCTTTTAAAAGTAGGGTCTATTTGACTTTGAGAATCGACTAATTTTTTTATATCTTCTAAAAGATTTGGCAGTTTAGTTTCTGATTTATAACGCCCTCTAAATCGATAATTATCTACACAAATGATACCACTATTTAATTCTTTAATTCCTTTACCAATAGTTACACGATTCCATCCTAGTTCTCTCTCTGCTTTAGACTGCCCTCCGTGTCCTAATGCCACAACTGTTTGTGCAATGAACCTACGTTTAGCTGCTCCTTTTAATTGATGTTATGTATACCTGCCAATATTGCTCTAATTGCTCATTTTTCATCGGATTTTATGGGAAAGAGTAACCAATCTTTCCGATCTAATTCAAAGGTTTGCTCAATGCACTGTTCACCTTTGAATTCTATTTCTTCCGAATAGGATAACCTCATTTCCAAGCATCTTAGGAGATGAACACATGGTTTATTTCGGATGTCAGTTATGGCAGCAATTTTGTTGATGTTTCTAAGCTGGAACAGCGAATGTATTAAAGCGGATATAGCTTCTCGCGCATATCCCTTACCTTGCTCTTGCCGATTCAAAGTAAAACCAATTTCCACAGTTGTTGGATCTTCTGTGTAAACTTGTATCCCTATATCGCCGATGAGCAGGTTGGATTGTTTATGAGCGATCGCAATTTGAAACCATTCGCCTGGTATCCCAATCTTTGCTGTGTGCATTTCGTAGATAAAGGACTGCGCTGCATTATAGGATAGCATTGACCAACTTTGGAATTGGGCTACCTGAGAATCTTGGCGGTAAGCAAGAAACCGATCTAGATCCTGATCAATAAATCGACGCAGAATCAGCCGTTCAGTTAATTGGGGGAGAAAACGTCGTGGAAACAATCAAACTTTACTCCTCAAATTACTTTTACCAACATTTTTTAAAAGATTGGGTTGAAAAACCGATAGCCCAGCACATATCCATTAATCGGCACTATCTGCGCCATAGAGTTTGCCAACTGCCATAAACTCTTTCCAGTTATGGACAGTTTAGGATGGCTTATTTTGCGCCAGTTCCACTACTCACGCCAGCTTCGGGCTTGATGAACTTAAGGGTCATATGATCGCTCTCCCTACAGAAACACCGATGAATATACTCATGGTCGATACCTTCGCCAAAAGAGTTATTGTCTCTGACAACGACAACTGAAAAACTACTTTTCAGCCCATACCGAACATTTTATCACTACTACTATCAATATTCAGGTTGTGAGAAATTAATGAAGTTTAGCCTAAATATTCACCTATGAGTTTGTGGATTTCTTTTAGTTCCTCAATTTCTAAAAGTTCGACTAACAATTTGCCTGCTTTTTGAGGATCGCAAGGAATATTTATCCATAATTCTTCTCCTAAAAGTTCTTGAATTTTTTCTAGGGAGTAACCAAGCCCCCAAGGAGATTTAGCACTACAAAAGTCAACAAAACAACTAAAAGGTTCTCCGTTTTCATCTGTTAATTGATTATACCCAGCATAATGTTCCATCTGCAAAAGGTATGCTTGCAGAGATTTAACAATGTTTTTATTACGCTCCAACAATGATTGAATTTCAAATCGCACAGCTATCGCCCAAGCTTGAGAACCCGGAGGAGCTGCAAGATTTCCAACTTCATTAATACCCATATCTAACAAATATCTCACTCTAATCACTCCCTAGTGTCATATTCATCTTGGAAATATCTTTGAATTGGATCATCTGCTAATGCTCCAGCTGTTTGTTCAAAAAAGTCGGTTGGCCATCCTAATTCTTCGGGTATTTTTGGAGAGGCTGATGGCTCTAGCTGTTGATAAATCACCATTACTTCTATTTCTTTGTCTGTTATTCCTAATGGAATATCAAGGTGTAAAATCCCATCAGACCCCACATGAGTGTTTAGCTTGATACTTTGCATCACTGTTTTCTCTCACTTATTGATTCATTTAAAATCTCCTATTAATTGCCCAACAGCCACCCTTGCCGATTAATTACTTATACAAATAATATTGCTCTTTGCTTGATAATGAGTACCAAAATCTCACTCCTAACACTATAAATACGTAACTAGCTACAAGTTTTATTTTTGTGGAACCGCCAAATAAATCTCTGTATTGAACAATTAAATAAATTCCACCTCATTTGGAAAAATAAATTCACACTCAACAGGTGATAACCAAATATGACAAATTACATTCTCATATTCTTCTGCTTCAACTATCGCTCCTGCTTCACAATACTTTTTTCCAACAAAATCAGAGTTTCTTAAGTAAAAAATTTTGGGTACTAATAATTTAGCTAACTTTAATTTACCTTCTTGTTTAGCTTGATAATAAGCTTGGGTCAGTTGTTCATTACTAGGATGATGACGCACGTAGCTCATCAATGCTTTCCACTTTTGGGGGCTGAGTCTTTCTTTTAAACTGTCAGATAAACTTGTATCACTTTGTTTTTGCTGTTCGGCTTCCCATTTCTCCCATTTCACCCTTTGGATATATAACTGAACAGCTTCTTTAACAGAAATTCCATGCGTTCTCGCAATTGTCAAGACATGAGCGGCTATTTCTAGGTCTTTAATTGAGTCGGAATCCATTGAAAGTAATTACAATTTTCAGATAGTAAATCAGTTGATACTCCTATATTTACAACAAACCAGTCTACTTAGCTCTTGCACTAACAATTAAAATTGCGATTACACGACCAAATATACTAGCCTTGGCTCAAAAACTTATTTTTATATTGGCTTGTGTTGTGGAACTTTGTTAAAAATGCGCTCAGTGCGATCGCCTTACTACCGCCCACCACAGCCCTCAAGCGACCCTAACAGTTCCGTTGAAAAACCGTTCTGAAAAGGCTAAATCGGCATCGGTAACTGGAAGATTGCGCTTGAGGAGGAGCGATCGGACTTGTACACAGCAAGAGCGATCGCCTTGTGCCAAATCTGCGATTCAACATCAGATAATCCCTGCTGTCTAACAACAATGGCTTTGATGATGCGGCGGTTTCCAGTTGGGGAGTGAAGTGGAAGCAACTTCTCTAATTCTGCCAGAGAAGTTGCAAGATAAATTCGTAAACTCTCAAGTCGGAATTAGAGATTACGAATTGAGAGTTTATCTCCTCAAAATATTAATAGCTGCACCTGCTGCTGCGCCATCTAATAAATCGCCAGTCACATCTTCGCGCCCGCCAAGAATAGCGCGAACCCCGGCGCTACTTGCTGCACCGACTGCGGCATCTCTACCTAAGTTACGTTTTTTCTTACGTCCAACCAAATTGACGGCAGCACCAGCCGCAGCACACTTAGCAGCATTGCGTAAAACAGTACCACGTCTTCTAGCAGCTCCAGTTACTACACAAGTACCAGCACCAAGGGCTGCATCTCCTAAAATTCGGTCGTTAGCTGCTGCTGGTTGAAGAGGAACTAAGGAGATTCCAGTTAAACTGGCAGCCATGAAACTGGGTAGAAATGCGCGTTTGAGAATTCGATTCATAGTAGATACCTTCTTAAAAAATCAAACGACTGTTCAAAAGACTAAAAAAAATTCAATTTGTTGCAGTCATAAATTCGCTTATTTCTAGTTTAGACCTGGAGCTTAATGCTTTACATCAATCCAATCCCAAATTTCTCATCGCTTTCCACAAATTAGGTCGTCGCTTATGCTGGACTTTCCATTGGGACAACAAACTATCATAACTCTGCGGTGCTAACTCCTTCAAAGCAGACATCCATTGTGAATTTTTCGTATAATCCGAGCTTTGAGACGAGTCCGGTCTAGGTACAAAGTTGTGTAAATTTGCTTGCCAATAAGCCATCACTCTTTCCCACAAATCAGGGGGCGCATATTCTTGGAGATACATTCTCCTAGAAATATCATCCCATGTTGATAGTTGGTTTGGTAGAATCACAATCTCATAAAACTTAGGATAAGGGGATTTTCCCTGGTACTTTATCTCGGTCAAATCTTTTGTTAACAAATGTAAAATACTATATTCCCCACCCAGTTGTCCTTCATCTCCAGGTAAATTTTCCAACCACTCGATAATTTGTTGCCTAAACCAAGTATGTCCTTTTTCCTCAGTTGTAATACTATCGAGCAACCAATGCAACCACCAAGTATCTACGGCTTTTTGATTTGTATAAAAATATGAATACCTGTATGGTGTACCACGTTTAATTATTGATTCACGCCAAGATGTAAACAAGGCTTTGTGAGTATCTTTATTAACTGGTATCTCAGCAAAAGCTTTGAACATACTCGACCAGTCATAACAACATTCAAAAGTAATATACTGAATTGACAAAGCATTCACCCGTTCGATTTCTCCCAATTCTCGAACAGCTTGCTGATAATAGCGAAGTAAAGTTTTTTCTTTTTCCCAATTCCCAGGCTCGTAAGAAAATCCACTCACAGCAACAAATAGCAGCGAGTTTTCCGGTGTCCAGGGATTCAAGTCAGGTTTGTTTTTTAATAACGCATCCAAAGTCTCTTGAATCACTGTAAGACTTTCTCTATATTCCTGTTTAGCCAACAAATCCTCAATTACAGGTAAACCATTTTGCCATTCCTGGGAAATAGTCGCCCGGAGATTGTTCAAATATATCTCTGGGGTTGAGAATTGCTGTATCAATTCCATGTAAACTATATGCCAAGGAGAGTGGGTATTTTCTAGATCATGCTTCCACTCTTGAACTTCTCGATTGTTCGTCATTCCGTCAAAAATTAATTTTTTTTGAACATCAGGTAAATTGGAAAAGAAATCGATCACGGCATCATCATCTAAACTGGTGTGATAAAATTCCTTATCCCATTCCCTAATTTTTTGAGCTAATTTGAACCCATCTTGTCCTTGTGACTGCACCAATAACCATTCCCATTCCAATAAGCTACTTGTTGTCACTCCTTCCAAATGAATACCATTAGCAATTTCCATCCAGTCGGGTATACCATTAGAAATTTCACTTTCTGCTGACAACAAACTGACTGCAAAACCATCGTCATTACTAAAGCCATTCTCAAAAGCCGTTTTTACCAATGGCTTCATCTTTTGTGCAACTGCTTCTAAATCTTCAACAAAAGTACAGTCATCAAAATAAGGTTCTTCCCAGCTTGCTTCTTGGACTATATATTTCCCTTCTGACTGGGATGCTGACAAAATAATCTGATTCCATTCTCCCCATAATTGAGACCAAGTTTGAGCTAATTTCGCCAAAGAAGTTGGTTGTGCTTTGCTTGTTTTTACCTGTTCTACTGTTTGAGGTGGAGCGATGATTTGAGTTAAAGTCTCCTGGGTATTCCCTTGCAGTTGAGCAAACACCGTTACTCGCTGTTCGTCGGATAAAACCGCAAATAATTCATCCAGTAGCTGGGAAATTTCCCCTTCTGTAAGTGCTTCAAAGATGCGCGAACCAACAGAGGTTTCTTGTTTAATCTTACTCAAAGAATTGCTCTGGCTCTTTTTTGGCATCTTGGTAAATCCCCTTAGCATTACATAAATAGCCTATTTCAACCGGAAGTAACGAGGAGGACAGTCAAACATTATTTAACAAACGTTAATTTGCAATTTCAGCTTCTAGCAAACTCAACAATTTCTCCTCCAAAGCTGTCAAATAAGCACGGTTAAGCTTCCCCAGCATCTCCAAAAACTTCTGCACCGACCCCTCCAGCCCACTCGAATACACCCGACTGATGCGATGGCACATCTCCTGCATCTGCTGACATTCCGCAAGCAGGTAGTTCAGTGGCTTCAAGTGGCCGATTCTCACAGTGTACTTACCATCTCACATTGCGACTGTACAGCTAAATTCGGCCACATGGTTGACGATGCGATGCCCCAATAGCCACCCTTGCCCCAGAAGGCTGGCCCCAAAACAGTCCAATATTGAGGAGTTCGCTTACTAGCTACCGCGCGCTTTGGTTATGTCACAAATATTTGACCCCAAAATATCGTGAGTTTATCGAGCAGACTCAAAGCATCAAAAATGTTTATCACATTCGCTCGACTAAAGAAATTTCGCAATTTCTTGAATTAATTCATGCAGAAGACTAATAGTGCATCAGCATAAAAGAGCTTGTAAACCCAATTTTCGCGCGAGATTTCCCACCAACACGCCACTCATCACTCCAATAGCCTACATCAGCAGGGCTTTCGGCAATCAGAGAGAGAATCGATTGGGGAGGCGATGGTCTACGCTGCACCCAAGAGAGCGATACACTTCTATAGTTAAAGAAATAATTGCAAATCAAAACTTTTTAAGTTGTCGCGGGTCTTCATCCGGTGGATGCCAACCACCTTTGAGCCAAAGACGACGAGCTTTGACAATAGAGCCTTCATTATGACGTTCATCATTGAGGTCTAAACGATTAGATTACTTGTAGCTCGTCCTACAGAACTAATTCCAATAATTTTTAGACCATCTGCTGACCAAATAAAGTGGTCTGACCACTTTTCCTGACGTGGATTAAACAGAGGTAGCATCTGGCCTGTATCTGGATCAATTCCAGTGGTGAAATTGTAGCGGTATCCATTACAACGCTGACAGGCTAATGCCAGATTATCAGGTTCATCCGAACCCTTAAGAGACTGGGGTACAATATGGTCAATAGAAAATAGAGCAGCACTTGCTTCTTCTGAAGAATGACAGTATTCACAAAGAAATTTTGCTCTTTGTCTGACTAATTTTTTGGTTACATCATTAACTGTCATGATTCAGAAATGATTTTGGCATTAAGCAAGGTAAAAATTCTATCCAGTTCCAATATGCCTGCCAATTCAGCATCTTCTTCTGTGGTTAGCAATCCAGCTTTCTTTTTCTCAGACAATTCTTCGAGTCGAGACTGTAATTCTTCAGTAAATTTAAATAAATGTATGTCCCTAACTTTACTGAGTTTTATTCCAGAATCTACCCAGAATGAGGGTTGAACCATCATTTGAGTAATCATAGGCTGTATGTCTCGTTTAATTTAGCGGACTGGTGGTATTTTAACAGCGAATCTTCGGTTACCAAAGAAACTGTAGATAAATACTGGCAGCATAAAGACAAGGAGTACCAACATTATAAACGGCGATCGCTTCTTTAGGTAGTAAGAAGTAGGTTTGCTTAAAGTCACAGTTGGATAAAACCCAAGTGAAGACCTCCTTAAGCAATTGAGCCAAAGTTTACCCAATGTACGAAGCCAAACACTAAAGATTACGATCCTGACAGTAGGTTCTAGGGGTTGACTAGGTAAGTTGAGCTATTAGATGGCTTGGCTGAAAAATCCTAGACAATTGAAGAAGCAGCATCATCCCTCATACCCTACTAAATACTCTTGAACTAAAGGAAATAAAGCGATTGCCATCTGTTCAAATTTATCGCCGTCTGGATAGGGGCAAGATACAGCCAAGTTTTTGTCATTTTGCCAGTGCTTGTTATATGGTTCTGGGTCTAATGGTGCGTAGATGAAAGTTAACACCTGATCGCGCCACCAGCCACTTAACTGAATTAGTTTCTTTCCTGGTAACAAGTAAAAGTTAAAACTAGGATAGTAATTATGTTTGTGGAGAGAATCATAATCAATTAAACTATTTTGAAAGTAAGCTTCAAAATAAATAGCGTCTGATAAGCGATTGTAGACTCTTCCCTTCTCCTGGATAGGAGATACTTTAAAACGTAGCCAAGGGAAATGCACTTGGGCTATTTTTATTGCTGCAAGTTCAAATTCGATGGGAACAAGAACGTTATTATTCATTTTTTCCTTTGTGCTTTAAGAATAATTTAAAATATTTTGGGTTATTAATAACGTTTACTTTAGTGTACAATTCTCTAAAAATAAAATAATTTTACTAAAATTTAACTGAATTAATTAATATTCATTTAGTCACAGCTTCGATTTTGTGATTGTAAACGTTCTCGAATTAAGAGCGACCTACCATTGAGATAACGAGTGCAAACATTGGTATTTAATAAATACCTCACAGAATTTCTTCCCTTGTTTCAAAATCACCCTTATAGTCAATAACAATTGATTGGATCGTCTTGACAACTACCGTAAGTCTGCTCAAAAAATCCTGCTGGCCATCCCAATTCTTCGGGTGTTTTTGTAGGTGTTGATGGTTCTATTTGTTGATAAATCACCACGACTTCCATTTCTTTGTCTGTTATGCCAACAGGAATCTCAAGGTGCAAAATGCCATCAGCCCCAACATGAGAACATAACTTAATACTTTGCATTACTGTTTTCTCCTACTCGTTGCGCGAAGTGAGAATTACGTGGTATCTCATCTATACAGAATCTGACCGAGGTTATTAACCCCTCTTCATTGCGATCGGTAAAAGCAACGGCTCGAATTGTAACTGCCTTCCCAATTACTCATTGGCAGTTCTCGTCTTTTGAATCATCTCTTGAATTGTTTCGGTTTCGCCAATTTCATAAAGACTAATCAAACTATCCTCAATAGTAAAAATTTGCTCAATTGTTGCATCTGCAAGCAAATTGCCTTGCAAATCTCTGACGATTTGATGAACGGTAACAACATTTCGATTGTTTTTATCCGTCTCGAATTTTAAGGTTTCAAGCTGCACTTGAATAACCTTATATTGATTAGTCCAGTATTCGCGCACCGCGTCGCGTCCATAAACGAAACCGCCTTCCACCCCGTTGGCCCATTTCACGTCCGGGTGCATCACCGAGATGATTGTTTCAATCTCGCCTTTGTTGAAGGCTTCGTATAAATTTTGCAGAAACTGCTGATTTGAACTCATAATTGTTCACCATCCAATACGAATGTCATTAAAACAAGAAAGCAGCCCAACTTTTTACTATACGGAAAATCAACAAAAAATGCATCTAAATTGATGTTTTTGCTGAATCTCGCAACTTAGCTCGGTTTTAACAGTAGCGCTGCCTATCAGCAAGCCCTTCTTTAGGGTTCAGGCTCGACGGGTTACGGATTCGGCAGTTCCTCTACTTGCAAAAAACCCTTTCTGCGGACTGCTTCACTGCTTTGCTCTCGACACTCTGCTCTTGTTCAGTCAGTTCAAGAACTTCAACAAGAGTTCCCGTGACAGCCTCAAAATCACGATTTCATGATCTCCAGCAATTGCAATATCTTCTTAACAGCCGCTTTCTCTGGCTCGATCTACTAAACACGATTCAGTAACCGCTTGGGAATGTACTTCGACGACTTGACCGTTGACGGTTTCAGCTTAACAATAGTGAGTAAACTACCTGCTGCGTCAATTACTTCAATTCGGGTGAGCGCATAGACATCTTTACTAGGAAACAATATGGCAGACCTGAGCGGTAATTGGTTAGGAACTTATTGGCAAGATGACATCCCTAGTCGCTTTGAAGCAACCTTTGTTCAGAGTGGAAATACTTTTAGTGGTTCCATTTTAGATGAAAACTATTTAGGAGAAGCTCAGGTCAATGGCGAAGTAATTGGGCGCACTGTCAGTTTTACTAAACGTTATTTAATTACCTCACCTGTACCAGTTAGATATACAGGCATAGTTTCAGAAAATGAAGATTATATGCAAGGAGAGTGGAATATAGGTTTGCAATATTCTGGTGTATGGTCAGCTCGACGCGGTGGAGAAAACCTGATTGTAGATTTACAAACTCGGCTTGAACAACAAACTCCATTGACAATGACTTAATCGCTCACATAAATCCCTGCCTTACCCCCAGCTTCTTTTATCTGCTCACATTCAACAGGCAAGTAATCGTAAGATTTCAGGTACTGCAACCCAATGGTGTACTCGCCATCCCACATTCTCACAGTGTAACTGAAGTCATTGACTGCGGTGAAAATCGCCTAGCGAACCTAGCTTCGGGGTTCGGGATTGTCAAGAGTGAAAATTTGGCGGAATTAAGCAATTTAGTAGATGTTTGAGACTTGAGTCTTGTTAAGCCCAGAATTCGGGTTGAATCAGGTCACTGGCGAGTGCTATTAAACTAGCAAAATCAATCCGGCTCAAGAGTATCCACAATCGAACTTGGGCGCGGCAACGGTCGATACCTGTTAATCTGATGATGCGCCACAGAGTTATAAGCAGCGGCAACCAAGGATCGGTCAAACGAATGATATGCCAAAAAAGCTTGCGCGACATCTCTATTCAACTTGCAATCAAACCGATCTCAAGGCAAATTCACAGAAGTTAACTGGTTGGACATTTAATTCTGCACGCAATAGTACCACAGGCTTTTCCCAGAAATGCTCCCATTTTTGAGCAATCAAGGGTTTAGCATTGTTGCCCATATTCCATCCTTGTGAGATCGCCATCAGCACACGAGAGAGAAATTGCGGTCGCCACAGACTTACAGAAATTAACGCGTTGGCAATCAACAAGCTTGCTAACGGTAGTTTAAGTTGTGCCAAATAAAAAGCTTGTAAGCCAATTTCTCCAATTTCACTTGTATCAAATCCGGTTATGATGTGCCAAATATCATGGGTCTGCCGCCAGCGATTTTCTATGTAACTGCTATCAGAATTGCTCTTTATTTCTGGCTCTAGCGTTTTAAAGCTTAACTGTTTCATGTGGCTAGCATAGGTGTAGCCCAAGGAATCTGGAGGATATTGTAGTAAAGCTTCTAAATCATGTGTAGGAGCAATATAGCGTTCTGTCAAGATATCTGCTACTTCTGGAATTGTTTTCATACTTGCAACCGCTAGTTGAAAAGCACGACTATCGAGTAGACTATTGCTCAATTCCCAAACAGGTTTTAGATCACCCTTTTCATCTAACAAAAGCATGACGAAAGCTTTTATCCCTTTGAGTGTCTGAACAATGGATGCCATGATATGACCTATTGAATATGGAATTCACCACAAACATGAACAATGTTCATTTTCAATGTATGAGCATTGTTCATGTTTGTCAATGATAATCTTGAAGGATGACAAAAGAACTTCACAAAGCCTCAACCATGCGACGCCAACCCAAGCAGGCACGTAGCCAAGAACGAGTTCATCACATTTTGGATGTGGCGGAGCAGCTTTTTATCGAATTTGGTTATGAGCAAACCACTACAAGAGCTATCGCCACACGTGCAGCCATTCCAGTTGGCTCGTTATACCAATTTTTTCCAGACAAAGAGGCACTTGTCCGGGCGCTTGCCGATCGCTACTTTGAACAGGAATATCAAATTTTTGTACAACTTCATACAGAGCTGGCAAAGGCTGATATTGCTACTTACGTTGAGCGCATGGTAAATGCGTTTGAAGATTTTGCACAGCAGCATCTTGGTTATCGAGCAGTATTAGGACAGTTAATCGACTTGATGACCCTTACTGATGCCAGTAAGTTTAACGAATATGACCAACAGATATTAGTTGAACTAGCTGATTTCTTTTCACGACGAAATCCTCAACTCGATACCACTCAATCTCGACTGATTGCCACAACCGTAGTTAAAGTCTCAAATGAACTGCTGTGGCTTTCATTCACACGTGAGCCACTTGAGCGCAAACAACTAGTGAAGGAAACCAAAACCTTAATTACTGCCTATTTGCAAACATATCAAATTTAACTATCTTCAACATCTCCAATACTTGCTCCCGCCTTTATGATAGTGTGACTTGAAGAAGATTTTGGACAGGTTGTCCAAGTTTACCTGACAAAAGCATCCAAAAAATAACATAGAGGAAGCTAAACTGCTCCAACTATCTCTCCATATACAAGATAAAGGTTTTGCTCCCTAGCAATGCTTACGACAGCAAGCGATCGCTTGATTAATGCCTTAACGAAGTTCTGGGTATTTCAGCTTAGAATTTGTCCGACTTCTCCTGACAAAAGCTGTCCAAAATCTTCTTCAAGTCACAATTGAGTAGTTGAGTTACATCTTGCAGGCAGTGAGATATATGAATCAAGAAAAAGAACAAGCTTCTGAGCGATTTTATTCTTTCTTCTCCTCAATTAAACCTCGTCAACATAAAAGCACTCTTAATGAAGATAAGTGGCAGTCTCATGTTTTACCTCACGGTGCAATCGAAGAACTAGCACCAAATCTTTGGCACGTAACTGGCACTTTGCCGAGTTCTGTTATAGTGCCACGCGAAATGGTGGTTTATAGATTCGCCGACTCCAGCTTACTAATTCACAGTGCCATCGCTTTAAATCAACAAGGAATGGCAGAACTTGAATCTTTAGGCACACTTAGAATCCTAATTGTACCTAACCGCATCCACAGGCTTGATGCAGGTGTGTATAAACAACGCTATCCCAAACTAGTAGTTGTTTGCCCCGCAACAGCAAAACCTTATGTTGAACAGGTGGTAGCCGTAGACGGAATCGCAGAAGAAGTTTTACCTGCTTACGGTATTATTTGCCACATACCTGATGGTATCCGGGAGCAAGAACTAGTTTATGAACTGCCTCTTGCTACGGGAAAAGCACTAGTGTTTACTGACATTCTCTTTAATCTGAATAAGCAATATTTACAGCAACATTTACCTACGGCAGAATTCTTACTTCAGTGGCTAGGAGCAAGTCTTATTGGGTCAAGTGGATTTTTCGGGATCACTGGCTTGGGTAAACGCTTTTTTCTCACAGATCGCCATGCCTATCGTCAATGGTTAGAAGCATTAGCTGATGCCATCACTGATTTGCAGGTTATTTCTGTAGCTCATGGTAGTCCAATAGTTACTGATTGTAATTCCCGATTACGTGAGGCAGCCGCACGCTTACTTTAGAAATTTTGCTGTTATCTCAATTATCAGAATTTTATACTGTGCGTTTATCTGCTTCTACCCAAGTAATTCAGCAGTTGTTGCTTCTAGTTATTCACACGGGAGCAAACCGATCGCGTCCAATGTGAACTTCCCACTCCACAACTCTAGCAGAGTCCGCTAGCATCCCATCTCGCACACGAGGACTGCTGTTTACAACAGCTTGAGCCTGTTCAAGATTCTCTGCCTGGATTACCCAAAGCCCAGTTCCATCATGGGGAAAAAACGGCCCACAGCACAGTAGTGTTCCTTTCTCATGTTGCTCATTAAACCAAGCGAGTTGATTTTGGTCATGCTCTGGGTGAGCCAATTTATAGTCGTAGTACTCTGGAACGGTTGCAACCACAACGGCAAAAAGTTTAGGCATAATGCTCTGGCTGGTGATTTGAGATGATGTTCAGATTGTATGACCCAAGAAATACTTCTGGAACGCCAGTGTAGGTTCAAAGACCAAGTTAACTCTGCCCTAATCTACAATCCCATATTCTTGTTCAATAAAACTTAATAATTTTTCCTCAAACTCACTCAAATACGGTCGCTTTAGTTCCCCCAAGTGCTTCAGCACAGCACTTGGGGCATCTTCTAAGTTCTCATCTTCCCGTAACCTACTGATGCGTAGGCTAGCAAGAACCGCAGGCATCGCAAATCACCTGCATCTGCTGACATTCTGACTCCAGCTACTTCAATGGTTCAATGGCTTCAAGTGGTCAATTCTGACGGTGTACTCCCCATACCAGAAAAACAAAAGATTAGCTGGTAGTATTTATGTAACATAGTATAACCACATAATACTCCTATGCGAATTGAACCATACGAAGATAGCAAACTTGATACCATCAAAAGTCTTTCGCTTCGGGCATGGAGTCCAGTCTTTGATTCGATTCAAAAAGCGATGGATATTGAGGTGTACCATTCATTCTACCCTGATGGTTGGCGTGTAAGCCAGCTTAATGCTGTGGAGTCCGTCTGTACTACAGCAGACATGAAGGTGTGGGTTGCCATCGACTCTGATTCAACCGTGGGCTTTGTAGCCGTGAAACTCCATTCAGAGAGTAGTATGGGAGAAATCTACATGATTGCTGTTGATCCAGATTATCAACGTCTTGGTATTGGAGCCGCTCTAGTTGAGTTCGCTCTTAATTGGATGAAAGCTGCTGGTATGTCCGTTGCTATGGTCGAGACTGGAGGCGATCCTGGTCATGCACCAGCACGTTGTACTTATGAAAAGCTGGGTTTCGGGTTACTACCAATTGCCAGGTACTTTAAAAAGCTGTAAAAGGCTTTTAAATATTATATTTGTCAAAATATGCTTTGTTTCTCACTAATGCTTAGTTTTTATTCCTAAGCATGGCTTTTAAGTCAAAATTCTGTTTTAGAGAATCACTTACAGCATAATAGTATTTCTTCTTTGACGCCTTATGTGAATTAGTCCACAGGATGTTGTTCAAAAGTAAGCACATCAATACCAAAACGCTGACGTAGAAAAATACGTAAAGTATGACTGGTGATTTTAGCAGCAACATGGACACACAGAGCGTCAACTTTCTTTCTCAACAAACGTTCTAAATTACGGCCGGTATTTTGTACCTCGTTAAACACCCCTTCAATACGCTCGCGCAGGCTATTTAATAAACCCTCAAACGCTTTTGGCTGTTGTTGAAGTTGGTTGGCTCGTTTGGGAGTGAAAATTTGATTGCCTGTGATTTTGGAAATATCACTCTGCCATTCGCCACCAATAAATCCTTTATCTGCAAGGATACGACAGCCACGAACACAGTCTAAAACTGATTCGGCTGCTAGACGTTCATCAGTACTAGCTGGCACTAAAGAGTAAACTAGGGGTATGCCGTTGAGGGTACTGATGAGTACCAATTTGTAGCCAAAGTAGTTCATTTTTCGACTGGCACACCACCCATAATCAGCACTGCCAGTAAAATCACTTTGGCGTTTGTGACGTTTGTAGCCCACTACTGGTACTGGTTTTGTGTCTAACAACAGTGTGGTCTCAAAGATTGCCCCTAAATCAACAACCCAGAAACGTCTTAGTTCTTCCAGCATTCCTTCCAAGCGTCTGGCTCTTCGGTTGAACTGGCTTTGGTCTAACAATTTCGGGAATAGGCTCAAGTAGTTTGCTCTGACGAACCCTAAAAACTGCTGTTCTCCTGGGTATGGAAAAAATCCATTGCTACCAACAATGTCAAATAAGCACGGTTCAACTTCCCCAACGATTCCAAAAATTTCTGCACCGATTCTTCCAACGAACTCGAATACACCCGACTGATGCGATCGCTAATTACCCGCATCTGCTCACATTCGGCAGGCAGGTAATTGTAAGATTTGAGATGCTGCAAACCAACAGCGTACTCGCCACCCCAGGTTTTGACAGTGCATGATACCAGGGCAAAGTAATACATTTTTTCTGTAATATATCTTGTATTATAAAGGTAATATAAGTAAAGCTCTTATTCTTTCGTAACAAACTTGTGCCAGCTTGAACTTGATCGCCCTAAAAGGAGAGTGGGAATGAAAAAAGTAGCGGTGTTTGGCAATGCTGGAGGCGGTAAATCAACTCTAAGCAAAAGATTATCCCAAATTACTGATTTACCACTTCACATCTTGGACAAGATTAAATATCAATCAGGGGGAACTGAGGTTCCACATGAAGATTATAAGCGCGTCCATCAGCAAATTTTAGCTACTGACCGATGGATTATTGACGGGTTTGGCTGCATGGAAACTCTCTGGCTAAGACTAAACGAGGCAGATACTCTAATTTTTGTCGATCTACCTCTATATGTGCATGGATGGCTGGTAACTAAACGATTTATTACAGGTTACTTTAAACCGCCATCAGGCTGGCCTGACAATAGTCCAATATTGAGGAGTTCGCTTAATAGCTACCGCGTACTTTGGCTATGTCACAAATATTTGACACCAAAATATCGTGAGTATATCGAGCAGGCTCAAAGCATGAAAAATGTTTATCATATTCGCTCGACTAAAGAAATTTCGCAATTCTTTGAATTAATTGAGTGCCAGACTAATTTAAAAGATGGTGCATAAATCTATGGAAATCAGATTTTTAAACATACAGGATGTCGTCGTTTACCGCGAACTACGTTGGCAAGCATTGAGAGACTCACCTACAGCATTTGCTTCCAGTTATGAGGAGGAATCCCGTTTTTCTTTGGCCGACTTTGCTGCCAGACTTCGCCCTCACGATAATTCTGCTAACGGGATTTTCGGTGCTTTCAGCGATGGAGACAAACTTATTGGTATGCTTGGCTTCTCACACGAGAACCGTTTGAAGCGTGTTCACATTGGTTCTCTCTGGAGTATGTATGTTTTACCTGAGAATCGAGGGCGAGGTGTTGGAGCCGCGCTTCTTGATGAGGCATTATCCCATGCTCGACGGCTTAATGGTCTGCGACAGATCGTTCTCACGGTCACTACAAACAATTTACCAGCCGCCTCTCTTTATAGCTCACGGGGTTTTGAGCGTTTCGGTTTAGAGCGTGATGCTTTATTTATTGATGGTAGATATTTTGATGAGGAGCATCTGGCATTACACTTCAACCATGATGCCTAACGAGAACCTGTCGCACACTTACTATATAAAAACGACCATAATTCTTAAAACTTTATCTCGTTCCCATATTCCAACTCCACAACACTCAACAATTTCTCTTCCACAGCAGTAAGATAAGGCCGATTTACCGTAATCGACCACGGGGCGATCGCAAATTACAAGAAAGTAAAACCCATTGACATCAAAGAGTTAGAGGTGCAAAGAAGCAGACAGCAGACTGATTCAAATTGAGAAATAAAACTGTATAAATTCGTGGGTTTTAAGCAGCATTTTTGACATCAACAGCAGTGGTAAGAACTTGTGGAAGTAAAGAAGGAGTTGGTTGACCCTGGCGTTTAGCACTAACGGCTTGAGTCAAAAATTCCAAGACATTTCGACGCTGAGACTTGAGAGTAGTCACAACAGTCAACATCCTTTGCACAAAATAACTACCAGCCTGGGTTTGAGAACCAAAACTGGTACGTCGCCATATAACAGCAGGACGTATCGCCCTTTCAGCAGCATTATTAGTTGGTTCTACACCCTCAACTGTCACAAACAACCATAAAGCAGGTTCAAATTTCAGTATTTGGCGGCAAGTGCGAACAGTTTTAGCTAGTGGTGTTTTTTCCTTGGAACCAATCTCATAATTGGCAGCCTCTTGTAGAGAGGAATTAATGGTGTTACGAATTGGTTGGACTAAAAGCTGAAACTCACAACGCTTCAAAGTTCCGTCTCTAACTCGATGCCACAGTTCAAATAATTTTTCTTGTTGTTTTAGCAGAGCATTTCCGATGTCGCTTGAAACTCCGGGACGCTCGGATATTTTGATGAATTCTCGTTTCAAGTGTGCCCAGCACAATTGGCGTTGCTCTAAACCCACCCAATTGTATGCTGCATACCTGTCTGAATTTAAAATCCCGCAAAAGTTTTCACCCAATAGATTACGGGCTGCATCCGAACAACGGGAAAGGGCAATCTCAAAAAACGTCACTAGTGGTGTAACCGCAACCCATAGCCAACCAAGACTTTTTTTGTCATTGCATCCATCAACATTCCCTTGAGCAAAGCTGGTTTCATCCGCGCCAACTACACGGGAGTTTTGGACGTATATTTTTGCTTCTTCAACTGCACTTTCGACTGCATTGCTTGCTTCAAGTCTCAGGTTATTGACTGTACCCAAAGACATCGAAATTCCAAATATATCTAGCATGGCACTCTGTACCATCCTTTGACTGTGGCGGTAAAGTCCGCTCAATACAGTTACAAGAGCCACTACTCTTACACCATAGCTACTTGGATACACATCTTGTGGTAATGTTGCACGGCTTAAAGTACCGCATTCCCCACACATTAGTTGGTGCAGGCGATGTTCTACGATGATTGGGCTGATGGGGGGAATTTCTACGATCTGGTGGCGGTAAGGATTGTCATCTTCTCCCAATAATATTTCTTTGCAACAGCTACAGGTCTTTGGATGGTGGTCTAAAACACTTGAACATTCGGACACATCGTACAAAAACCGACTATGACCCTTGTGCCCTGGTTGTCCCCCTCGCTTTTTACCACTCTTCTTTTTTTCTGGTTTTTTTTCGGCATGAAGTGGATCTAAAGACGGTGGAGATGAGGAATTTTTTGATGTGCAATTGATTTTTTCTAATAGTTCTTGCTGTTTGGCCTCAAGTTCCGCCAACTTTTCTTCTGATTTCTTGATATGCTGCCCCATCTTCTCCACCAGTTGTTTGACGATGGTTGGAGTCTTGTCCCAATCTGAGTCGGAAATTTCAATTCCGTAGGCGAGGCAGTTTTCTTTCATGCAGTTTAATTTACCACCTCAGTAACCCATTTTTCACTGTAGCGTTTCAAATCCTGTGAACGGTTACGATTTACCTTCCCCAACAACTGCAACAGGCTTTTGACTGTCTCCTCAAGCGAATCAGAATACACTTGACTGATGCGATCGCAAATCACCCGCATCTGCTCACACTCGGCAGGCAAGTAATTGAGCGACTTCAGGTACTGCAATCCAACCGTATACTCGCCATCCCAGGTTTTGACGGTGCAGCTAAATTCCCCCACATGGCTGACGATGCCCCAGCAGCCACCCTTGCCCCTGAGTTCTGGATTATCTTTGGCTAAGATTTGGCATACCTCGCCTAATTGATAGGTGTTAGGTACTTGAGTACGTTCCATTATTCGCTGCACCGCATCTTTGACAATGCGATGAGATGGTACTTTCCCGTTGGCAGACTTTACAGCTTGCTCCCATGCTTCGGGCTGAATGTCCGAGTCAAGCTTGGACAGTGGCCTGATTTGCCACTCATTAGTCGGCAAAATGTGATCGGAACGATCACATTTTTGCTCTAAGTTATCAAATATTACTGCTGCATCCATTAGAAGATAAGACTGGCGACGATTATGCCCAAAGCGATCGCGGCAATACTCCTCAAAAGTTTTGTGAGTAGAGCGATATAACTTGCGATCCCGTAATTCCATTAATGCCTTCCCCGCCTCAAAAAACGCCCGTTCCACTTTCCTCTCCAAGTGCAGGCGATCGCTTTGCTCCTCTTGGGTCAACTCTGTTACTTCAACAGCGCTAACTGTAATTGTTGCTGTAGCTGGGTTTTCTTCAAGGTCTTGGTTATCTGGTAGCGTGTCGTCACTGGATGTAGCAGATGTGGCTTTGTTCGGCTTACGGGGTGGTTTATTCACTATTCCACCTCCTCTAGCTCAATGGTATTTGCTCAAAGTCAATCACAACACAGCTTTTGAATGTAGGTGCTAAATGCGTAGGCGTAACCCACCGCAGGCATCGCTTATAAAATGAGACAGAGGTTAGAGCAAAAAGAGGTTCTTCAGCAGGTTCAATCATCACACTGCTTCTTCCTCAAACAAATCTTCAATATCACATTCCAGCACTTTACAAAGTCTTGCTACTTTTGCGAAAGTTTCTGAGCCTTTGCCATATTCCCAATTTCTGATTGTCGAAGTATCAACTCCAACTAAATCACCTAATTGCTTTTGAGTTAATCCTATTTTTTCCCTTAAAGCTGCAATGCCTTTTTTGGGTGCTTCCGTTAAGTTCAACGGAGGTTTGAAAACTTTGATTAGGGCATTTTCTAGCTTTCTGAGTAATTCAGCTTCGGTTCTAATGTACGAGATTTTAACGCCTTCAAGACGACTTAAGGCTTCTAGCTTAGGATGGCTTTTCCATTTCTGCCTTAAATTGTCTGACATACCCACGTACAGCACCGAGTTATCTTTATCGATTGCCAAGTAAACACAAGGCTCATCCGGCAATGAGTTTCTGTCTTCAAGTGCCACAAATGGCAGCTCCCATAAATTAATATCCTCCATATAAACCATAACTTTTTAGCGCTTCCTTTGTAATATACACGCTAATATATTAGCGCTAATAGCTAAAATATTCTTGACAGCGCTAAAAAATTAGCGCATAATAGGAAAAGATAAAGAGAAAGCGCCCTCGACTACCAATCTGAAGCGCTTTCTCTGTTCCTAATAATAAGGAAACTTCATTATGACGCATCCAACCTACACACAGCAAGCCCTCTCACGCTATAACCTTCCCCGCCTCAAAAGAATCGCTGTCGAACTCGGCGTTACACCCACCGGGGACAAAAGAGCAGCCCAAACCTGGGTAAACGCAATCATCACCCACCAATTCACACAGCTTCAGAAAGTTGACAACCAAGCCCTCGCCCAAGCCGAACTAGACAACTACATCGCTGACCAAGCCCAAGCAATCGCTCCCGAACCCCTCACAATAGTCGAAATCTCGTTTGACCATCACGAATATTACGCTGATGACAAATTGGTAGCCAGCATTAGCCATGACAACAACCACTTAACGCAACCCTGGGTAGTAATGGTCAACGAGAAAGAAGTATTTCGTGCCAATACCCCAATGCGTTGCGATCGCTTCATCTGCACTCACTACAAAGATGGCAAAGATGGCAAAGATGGCTCATTACCTGTGCAGGAACAACTTGCAACACCATGCGCCACTGGTAACGAAGTCATGGCGCAGATTTTCAACCAACGCCAGAATTACGGTTACGAAATCCTCAACGACGGCATTTACAACAACAATATCAAACTAGGCGAAGTAGGGCAGACTGACAGTAACTGGTGGTTAACACGCGCAACAGACGAAACCCAGCGCATAGCCTGTGATTCTGCAATGGATGTAGTGCAACCGCTATCGATGGTGAACGTGTCTACTGATAGTAAATCCATTTTTGATGAATATTTTTTAGAGCAACCGTTAGAACAGCTAACTGGCAATAAATTGCAACGACTGCTGGAAAGAGCGGAGTTAGTCACAGCGTAATTCAGTAGTCAGAATCCAGGAGTCAGGAGTCAGTAAAGAAACAAAGAGCAGGGTGCAGAAGTTAATAAAATCTGCCTTCCTTTCTCCTCTTTTTCCCACCTCTTCCCGAAATTCTGACTGCTGAATTCTGGCTCCTGAATTCTTCTCTCATTTTCCCTTTATTCACCAATCCCCAATTAAATCTATGAAAGCCACAATATCCATTCCCCAACACTGGACCTACCCTCGCTTTAACTTGGAACAGCGTACACAACAGGGCATCATCCTGGGACTTTATTACTATCCTTTGGGTACAGAGTTGGCTGAACAATTTGATGATGGTTGGCGCTATGTGCTGATGCCTAACAAAAACTCTAACGAAACATCGTACTTGCAAGAGGAGCAAATCCAACCGCTCACACCAGAAGAATTATTCCACCAAATCACTGCTGAAATTGACTTTTACCAACAGCAGATAAATATTCTCAACCGTCAGTTAAGCGTATTAACTAAGGATGCAAACAATAGCTAAGGAAGTAAGGAGTTAGACCGTGAATAATAGGGAAAAAAGAGAAAGGTTAAAGGGAAATGGGAACATCCATATTTAAAAATACTTGCTCTGTACTGTATTGAGAAAAGTCTTTTCTCCTCCTTCCTTTACCCCTTACCCTTTCCCCTTTCCCCCTCCAATTCACACCTTTCTGACTAATACAAAAGCGTTCACCTAAAGGAATGCCATTACTTTAGATGAACGCACGGAAGTTTTTCTCCCGCTACAGATTTCTAATTATCACACACAAAGCATTAATCAATGAAACTTTCGCTGAGGTGAAATATGACTTAAGAAGTGGTGTTGAAATCAATATCTAAAATTTGGAAATTTAGTTAGGAGTCAATATGAATTTACCTTTGAATCAAAATGTTTTTATCGAGTCTCCCTCATTGAGAACTTCTGCACTTTCTAACCTAGATGATTCTCGTGCCCAAGAAGTTCTCAGCAAAGCAAAGGCAATAGTGTTCGCTGTATGGAACGGTAGCGGCTGGGCAACTACTGCACAAATAGCGGAATATTTTTCAGTTACAGAGTCCGCAGTCAAAGAGCTAACAAGAGTAAATCAATCTGAATTCCAAACCCAAGAAACTAAAACCCTTACAGGCATTGACTTACGTGATGCTCGACAGACACTCTGTCTACCATCTAGAACTTCCCAAATTAGAGTTTTTTCGGCTTTGGGTGCATTAAGGATCGCAATGATCTTGCAGCAATCTCAAGTAGCAGCGCAAGTTAGAACCATCATTTTAGACTTGGTTGCAGCAGTTCCCAGCATCACTCCTCAAACTCCTGCACCTGTTTCTGCTCTCCCACCGGTTGAACAGCGATTGCATACTCTTGTCCTGGCAATGAAAACTTTAGCTGAGTTAACTGGTGGCAGACTCAACCCGTACATGGAACAGCAATTTAAAGACTATGCCGGGAATCTTCTGGCAGAACACAACAGAAAATTGCTCACCCCTTCAGAAGAACGCTGGTTGGGGGTTGTGAACTTTGCAGAGAGCGAACTGGGAAAGAAAGTCCCCCTGAGCGGCGCTCACTACCGTGGTCATCTTGGGACATGGGTTCGCACGTTTTACCCACACTTGGGCGATCGCCAAGAAACGCGATTGGTTAATGGGGTTCAACAGCCCATCTATGTCTACGCTTGCCACGAGCCGACTGTTGCGGCTGGGTTGACCAAAGCTATAGAAGAATTCTTCGCTCATCCCAGTCCTGGTGCAGCGCTAAGACAGGCGGGGGCTTTCGCTAATAAGAAAGCTGTAGTTACTGCTTGATGGTCATCGGTCATTGGTCATTGGTCATCGGTCAAGCAGAGCGATCGCCGAATCATCAAAAATTAAGACTTTTACAACAAAGGTAAATTTTACCTTGAGGAGAAAAGATATGGAACTCGGCTACTTCCAGAAAGATGTATTCATTGAAAAACTAGCTAAGAAATTCTACGCGATCCAAGGCTATGTAGTCCCCGAAAGCTATCGGATGCAATCAGCTACACATCCAGCAGAAAGAGCGTGTGTGGCTATGGCTATTTTCGCAGTCGAAGAATTTGAATCCATCGAAGATGAATGTTCAGATGAGGAGGTGGAGGAAGACTCTTCAGAAACAGACAGCACAAAAAAAGTAATTACTTGGTTTGGTGAGTTTTGGAAATTTGGCGACAGAGAACAAATCAAAGAAAGAGTACAAGATTATATTATTAGCCTAAATTATCTAACTGAGACTGAATCAGATAAGTTAGGCGAGTGGACTTGGGAAGATTTTTCTAGTTTTAA
The DNA here is from genome assembly GCF_048836525.1 of Nostoc sp. CALU 546. NCBI lineage: Bacteria > Bacillati > Cyanobacteriota > Cyanophyceae > Nostocales > Nostocaceae > Nostoc > Nostoc sp. CALU 546. The sequence goes on along the minus strand of NZ_JAWJTF010000017.1, from coordinate 51,718 downwards.
AAGAATCACTAAAAAATATCCTATGCCGGAAGTAGCTGAAGCCCAAGTTGATTGGAAAAAAGTAGGAGCTTTTATTCATGAATTATTTGGGGTAAGTTTCCATGAAGACGAAGAATTAGAAGATGAGGAGGATTAAATATGAATAAAGAGCAGTGGCTAACTCTTGGAGAAACACTATTTGGACAAGACAAGATGCAATGGAAGTTTAAGTGTCCATGTTGTGGTCACATTGCTTCTGTCCAAGATTACAAAAAAGCTGGCGCTCCATCTTCTGCCGCAGGATTTTCTTGTGTAGGACGATGGATGCCAGTTTGTAAAGATGCTTTCGATGATTTGGATAAGCGCAAGATTCCTTGTAATTACGCTGGCGGCGGATTAATTAACCTTAATCCCGTTGATGTTGATGGAATTAAAGTTTTTGAATTTGGGGTTTGAGGCAGGAGATATGGAAGTCGTAGTCACAGTAGTTGAAAAAGTTGCATCTGTTGCCCATATTAATATCCCCGATAGCCTATCAGTAGATGGAATCAGGCAATACATTGTTGGCTACTACAACAGTGGAGAAATGCAAGCAGATTTGAATATTTACCAAGTAGATTTTGAATCTATTAGCGCTCACATTGGTTCAAAAACCAATATTACTTGGCATCAAGGAGATACTTCTTGTGCAACCCGTCAGTATTACTTTTGCAAACTTGGAAGATTTACTTTGACTCTGTTAACTGATACAGAGCAAAACTTAACTCGTACAGAAGTTTACTTCGGGCATCACAAGCAACTTATTTATACGTCAGAAAAAGAGATATCCAAAGAATTGGCAACAGTCGAACTCCAAAATTTCTTAAGCGGATTAGCTGTTGAACTTCAGATTTTAAGCCACATTGAATTTCCAGAACAAGTTTGAAAATAACAGGAGTTAAACATGAGACTAACAACATTAGAAGGTCAATACCAGTGCATCGTGATTGACCCTCCCTGGTTCTATCGGCTGAGAAATCAGGATAAAACTCACCGAAACCGCATTAACTACAAGCCAATGCACATAGAAGAAATACTGTCATTGCCCGTTCCAGACTTAAGCGATCGCACAGGGTCAGTTCTCTGGCTTTGGTTCACCAACAATCACATGATTGAAGCCGCACATTGCTTAGAAACATGGGGTTTTAGCTTGAAAACGATTCTAACCTGGGAAAAAGTTACTAAAGCTGGTACAACCCATCTGGGAACTGGTCATTGGCTACGTAATGCAACTGAGCATTGTGCTTTAGCTGTAAGAGGTAATGTCAGGGCTTTTGCTGGACGTTCGCTCACTAATGAATCATCACTAATCCATGCACGACGACGGGAACATTCTCGTAAACCAGATGAATTTTTTGAACTAGTAGATAAACTCTGCCCAGACATGACGAAGTTAGAAATGTTCGCTCGTTCTTCTCGTGATGGTTGGGATTGTTGGGGGGATGAAGTCCAAAAGTTTGATAGTGAAACGAATGTTTCTTTGAGTGCATGAAAATAGCATTATATAAAGGGTAATTATGTCAACAAGCATAGAGTGGACTGACCAAACAGAAAATATCATCCGTGCTAAAGGAGGCGGTTGGTGGTGTCATAAGAAAAGCGAGGGTTGTGCAAATTGTTATGCAGAGAAATTAAATAAAAACTCTTTCTTTGGCGGAAACAAGCAACCCTACTCTGGACAACCACCAGAGCTAGTGTTAGATACAGAAGCTATTCGGAAATGGGGATTCCAAAGGAAATCTAAGAAGCATTTCGTTTCTTCAATGACTGATGTTTTTGGTGAGTGGGTTCCGCGTTTTTGGCAACATGAAATGCTGGACGGAATGTTCGTTGCTCCCAATCAAATATTTCAGATTCTCACCAAACGCCCAGAAATTATGCTGTCATCTATGGGTGAATGGCTTTCTTGTCATGGACTAGACAAATTACCTTTAAATATTTGGCCAGGAACTTCGATTGAGAATCGCCGCACTTTAGAAGAACGTAGTCAATTTCTTAGCAAAATTTCTGCTGATATTCGGTTCTGGTCAGTTGAACCATTGCTAGAAGATTTGGGCGATATCACTCACTATTTGAATGATGTTCAGTTAGTCATTATTGGTGGTGAGTCTGGCCCAAATTCCAGACCATGCCACATTGAATGGATTAATTCAATTGTCCAACAGTGTCAGGTAGCTAAAACACCTGTGTTTGTGAAGCAGTTGGGGGCGAATGCAATATTTGGGGGACAGCGATTTAAAACCCGCGACAAGAAGGGAGGAGATATTGAAGAGTTTCCACAAGAATTACAGGTTAGAGAATTTCCTTTTTCTGTACGTGAGTAAAAGCAAATCCCCCGCCTGTTAGAAACAGTGCGAGGGAAAAATAAACTGTAAATTTTAGCAGGGTGCAGATTAGAAATATGAGTTTACATCATGAGTTGCTACAAAGTTGCCGGAGGTGTTTATGAGCAAAGTTATAGCAGGTAAATCTCTCAGTACGCATTATACACCAGTATCCAATGCTTTAATCCGTAACTCCGAAATAGATGATGGCACATTCAGATTAATTTGCTGGATGACATCACACACTGAAGGCTGGGAGGTGAATTTCAACAGCATTAAAAACTCACTGGGTTATGGTCGAGACAAATTACGCAAGATTCTCAAAACTGCGGAAATCCAAAATTATTTAGTCAGAAGAAAAATTCGCACTGAAGCGGGGTTATTTGATTTTGAGTATCACATCTTCAAGGATACCAATTCGGCGATCGCTTTTCGAGAATCCTTGCCACCTGTTGAATTGACCAGTGACTTGTTTTTAGGGGGTGGCGCAACCAGGGGGGCCAAAACCGGAGGTGGTCGAACCAGAGGTGGCTCAACCAGAGGTGGCTCAACCAGAGGTGGTGAATCAGCCCCTCTATTAGAAGAACAATATAGAGAAAACCAAAAAGAAGAAAAACATACTCAAGTTGCTCCCCCCACCCAAGAATCGTGTGTGTGTGAAACTGAACAACTAAACCTTGAAAAACCAACTCCAGAAAAACCAAGCTTAGAAGAATCAACCCCAGAAGAATCAACCTCAGAAGAACCAACCCCACAACAACCCACTTCGTTGTTAAAAAATTCCGAGTCTTTGCAACAAACCGATAACACCTCTTGTAGGTCAACTATTGCGGCGGGGTCGTTTGGGAAATCCGAGCAATCGAATAAGCCGCAACTAACTTGTCCCTACAAGACAGCCCGGAACGTGAAAGAACTGATTGATGCTTGGCTAACAGACCCGACTGCTATGAGTGATGATTGCGTGCCCCTGCTTGTTAGAGACTCAATCAAGTGGAATCGCTGGGTTTTACCTTGGCGCAATGGAGAGCGAAAACTCAATAACCTCTACCAAAACTTCAATCCGATAGTCGTGGACTTCCTAGCACAAGAATTAGCCACTAAATCGAAACTCTCGGCACGACAGGAAATAGATCATGCGATCGCAGTAATCAACACCTGGGAGAAAACCAAAGGGGGATGGACGAACCTGATGCAGCGCTATAACCAAGCATTGCAAACAGAAAAACAGCCCCTACCTCAACAGCGCACTCCTTTGGCTCACAAAGTAAAAAATATCACTAGCACCACGCTCGAAGATGCCTTGGCACAAGACCGGATACGCCGTCAGCAAGAGCAATCCATTCGGGTTCCATCCAATGAGTATCAACACAGCCCACAAATGCTGGAGCTAAAAGCAAAACTTCAAGCCAAAGCAAATGAGCCAAAAGTTCCGAGCAACACCAGACCATCTTCCACGAATTTGCGAGAAGTTGAAGCGCAGTTAAAATTAGCACTTAGAGCCTAATTATGCACCCTAATCAAGACAACGTAGTTTCTTTCCATCCTGACAGGTCACTTGACAACTTGCCCCCACAAAATATCGAAGCTGAAGAAGCAATTTTGGGCGGGATTATGCTCGACCCAGAAGCAATAACCAGAGTCAGCGATCGCCTAAGCGTTGAAGCCTTTTACATCAGCGCTCACAAAGATATTTATCAAGCCGCAGTCCAACTTCATGCTACATACCAACCTACAGATTTACTAAGCGTCACCGCTTGGTTGGCTGACCACAATCTGCTCAATCGCATTGGTGGCAGGAATAAGTTAGCAACTTTGGTAGACCGCACTGTATCAGCCGTCAACATCGACGCTTTGGCTGATTTGGTAATGGAGAAATATCGACGGCGACAGCTAATCAAAGTGGGCAATGAAATTGTCCAACTCGGTTACGAGACGCAAACTGAACTACCACTTGTCCTTGGGGAAGCTGAGGCGAAAGTTTTCACTGTAACCCAAAATCAAAGCGATGAACGCTGCAAAGTTTTCTCAGCACAAGACATGGGCATTGAACTTTTTCAAAAGCTGGAGATGGGGAATATGGCAGGCGACAAAGTTGGTTGGTACGACTTGGAAAATATCACTGGGGGGATTTACCCCAGCAGCTTAGTTGTAGTAGCTGCTGAATCCCACATGGGGAAAACTCACTTCATGATTTCTTACGCTTACGAAATCATGACTAAACTTGGAAAGCCAGTTCTGTATGTAACTCCAGAAATGGATAAGAATCAACTCAATGCCCGAATGCTGGCCCGAATCACTGGCGTAGACGCTTCTATGATTCAAACCAATACGCAATGCTACTGGGAGCAAATAGCACAAGGTATAGGACAAATGGTGGAACTGCCTTGGAAGGTTTACGAGCATTCCTCCCCTACAACCCCAATGATTGCTTCTGCGGTGCGCCGTGCCATTGCCGAATTCGGTGGTTCTATTGGGGCTGTATTTATTGATTACTTGCAGCAGATTCCTCTGGAGTCTGGGGGAAACATGGCTTTTGAAGTCGGCAAGATTACCCGCCAGATTCGGGATATTGCCAAGTCTCACAAAATCCCTGTTTTCTTGGGCTGTCAAATCAATCGAGGGAATCAAACAACGGCTGATAAACGCCCCAATCGTCATCTGTTACGTAATTCTGGCGAAATCTTTGAGGTTTGTGACCAGTTAATCATGCTCTATCGGGATGCTGTCTACACAAAAGACCCAAGCGATCGCACTATCGAGTTAATTGTTGAGAAAAACCGCCTTTACGGTAAGCTCGGCACTGCGACCATGTTGTGCGATTTATCCACATCGAAATTTTTGAACTTGGCCAGGTAATTTACAGCCACATCCAGCGATCGCAGCATTAGACGCACATATTCAATTACTGGAGTTTTAAAACCTGTGAAAGCGCTATCTGTCCGTCAGCCTTGGGCATGGGCAATTATTTATGCTCTCAAAAATATTGAAAACCGTGGCTGGCCCATTCATTATCGCGGCGACATTCTGATTCACGCCGCAAAAACCTGTACCAAAAAAGAATACTTTGAGGCGAAAGAATTTTGTCAAAGCATGGGAGTAGTAATCCCAGAGTTAATCTCTCTACGTCGCGGCCAAGTTATTGGCATTGTCACAATAGTAGATTGCAAGTTCTCACAAGTTGCATCTGGCTGGGGGATGGCTGGGCAATACCATTGGCATCTGGAGAATCCGCGCGAGATTACACCGATTCCTTACATTGGCCGGTTGGGAATTTTTGAAGTACCTGATGAATTGGTGAGGAGTGCGATCGCCTCATGAAATCAGTCGTTTCTCTTTTCTCCGGTATCGGCGGACTCTGCCACCACGGAATATCAGCCGCAGGTCTATCCCACAAATTCCGAGTCCAGCAATTTGTCGAAATCTCCCCTTATTCTCAATCACAATTGCGCCATGAACAACCAGGAATTCCAATCCACGCAGATATTACTAACTACCACTGCTACCGACGACAATTCGACATTTTGTGTGGGGGATTCCCCTGTAGCGGCACCAGTAACGCTGGAGATAAAAAAGGACTTAACGACCCCAGGTCTGGACTGTGGCGCGAAATGTTCCGCATCATCAACCAGTGTAGACCAGCAATCGCTCTCATCGAAAACCCAACAGGGCTACTCTCTAGAGGAATGGCAACAGTCCTCGAAGACCTTTCCAAAATCCGGTATGTATGTGAGTGGGAAACTATATCCGCGTACTGCCTCGGCTTGCCACATGAAAGAGAAAGAGTCTTTATCATTGCCTACGCCGATGGCTTATTCCACCGTCAACAGCCAACCTCCTGGGCAGACCAAATTGGAAATCAGATTACGCAAGTACGGTTCTCTCATGAAGACCGAAGCTTTGAACCCGGTATTCGTGAGGTGGCTTCTGGGATTCCCGTTGGAGTAGCCAAGGGAATCAAGGGGAATTACGATGCCCGTCGTGCTTATGGCTTGAGTTGCTCTCCCCGGCAAGCTGCGATCGCTTGGAAACGGATTGATTATTTGTGCAGTCTTCTCGCTCATAATGAGGCATAAGCATGATTAACCTTGTCACAACCTAGAAGAATAGTTGCTATCTTTCGCCTTCTTCAAATGCGATCGCCCATCGCACGAGCGATCAGCTACGATTTAGAGAGGCAGTGGGTATGGCAATATACCCATAAGCACTTGGGTACTTGAGTACTGATGCAACCAGCGCTCCTTATTGTTCAAAGTCGTCAAACATTAATTTCCCTATCAGCACGAGTGTATAATCTATCAAAATTAGAGTTAGATTATACTAAGTCAGTCTGAATCTTCACTCTCTTCAATTTGGGGTTTTGTAGTCTTACTGGAATTCAGCTGCAACAAACAAGTTATGGATGTAGGAATAATGCCAGTAGCTAAAGGTATATAACTAGAGTCCATAACGGCTAAACCAAGCGGTAGCAATGTAATAGCTACCAAATAAATATTCAAAAAAACTTTATTCATGACGATAATCTAATCCGATACCGCATGGATTACAAATTGAAGGAGGCAGGTATGCTGGAGGAGCTTTGCTCAGTAGGGGATTCGCTCCCTACTGAGAAAGGAGCCATGCTCGACTGCCGTAAGAAAGGGGAAGTTGAGGCAACAATCGGGGTCTTAAACCCAAGACCCGTCGTCTATCGCTTTACTGAAACAGATAGCGCCACGGAGAGCGAGTCCACATACTCCTACAGAGATTTAGCTAGCAAGATCGTCTCTTAGAGAGCGTCGAGCAGTTTCCCTCTCTCTTGAACTATTCACTGACTCCTACCTGACTCGATAATGTCGATAGACAATTAATGAGAAGACTCATAAATGATGGCAACTGCAAATAAGCAGAAGATAAACACTGCGATGCGTCCAAGCCACTCCCATAGGCTTGGAGATAATAGCATTTGAACAATTGTGTCAACTCCAAAAACTTGAGAGATGACATACGCGATCACGAAACCAAACAGACTCAGCAGAAAAAATTTCAGCACCTTACAAGCTGAGTTGAATAAGAATTTACCGTCGTCAGTTAGATGATGTTTCATGGTTTTTCCCTTTTTGAAGAGTGAAATTTGGGGATAAATACACCTTCGCTTACAACAAACTATTGACAAATGCAACAGTCCTATATGTTGTATCCCATATTCCGCACTTCAAATTGAAGTATAAAAAGATTACGAGGAAGAGAAAAGCCAAAAATTAGGATAGTTAAGAACTAGAGTACAGAATGAATCTAACGCATGAAGATAAATGAGCAAATATAAAAAATTTGACCCATAAAATAGGTTATGCAAGGACGCTGATTTTGAAGAGCAATGATTGTTCCTCCAGATGTTGATAAATTTTGATTCAATCTGAAAACAGTGTTTAGCTTAAGAAAGTAGATAATACTTTTGACAAGATGATGGTAAACAATTCAAAATATAATGGCGTTCTGAGGTTAAATTAATCACTTGATTAATCCCATTTAAAGTCAAAAAGTGAATTCCTTGGAAACATTGAAAGACCCATCTTAAGGTAGGGGAAATTGTTAATTTTCCTAGTTGATTTTTGATGCCGACTTTGAGTCTTTTTAAGCTATTTCTCAGTTCCCTTTGACCAAGATTATAAACTAACAGACACAAAGACATTAAAAATAACATCGTCTCAATGCGCTCAGGGTTTTCTACAAAAAAACTATCTGCAAAAAATAAAGGGTCTTTCAGAAATCTAAATCCTCTTTCACAAGACTGTTGATTTTTATAAGTTGTAATAATTTCTGAGGGTGTTAACTTTTCGTCATCAACTAAATTCGTCGCTAAAATAAATCTTCCGGCTGATTTTCTGAGGATTTCTATCTCTTCTAGTTTTTCATAAATCTCTGCTGAGATTTTATAAACAGTTTTCTTCTGTTTTGACTGACTTTCAAAAATATGGAGTTCTTTAATTTCAAAGAGTTTCAGCTTTTTATTGATGACTTTTAGTTTATATCTGGCTGTCTGCGGAGTTTCAAAATCTTCTCTTTTTAATTCTTGTAGTAGTTTTTCAACGTTAACTTTTTCTTTCTTGAGCCTTTGCTCTAGCTTCTCTAAATCACTGGACTTTCTTTTTTGGCTTTCTACTATCAGCCAAGTTTGTTTAATCCCACCATAATTTACTATTTCTTCTTTCCACTGGTATTCATCTAAAGTTTGGGCTACCCCTTTCTCTCTTGATTGTGTGTTTCTCTCTTCTATCTCTACCAATTGCACTAAGTCTCGTGCTTTTTTTATGGTCATTGGCACTCTACTTATCCATTTTAAATGTGCAATTAAATTGAGATTTTCCTGACTATATAATGCACTATCACAGACCATAATACTATCGAAATCTATTTGCTTTTTAAACTCTACTAAGATTTTGCCAAATACAGCTTTGTCCGCTTCATTTCCATCTCCAACTCTCATTAATAATGGGATGTCTCCATCACTACTAGTTATTAAATCTAAAACACATTGTTTCAAATCTGGTCTGTGGTCACGAGAATATCCTTTAGTGATAATTATTGGTCTTTCCCTGGTTATTTCCGATTCTTTTTCCTGATGCTCTTCACTGTTATATTCTCCATGCAGATGAAATGATGTTGCATCCAAATGTGAGTATTTTGTAGCTAGATTAAATTTTTTAATTACTGATAATACAATTTCCATAAACAGATTATTCAATCCACTTTTATATAACTTATCCATAACTCTGCCAATTTTATCGTCATTGATGTAATCAGCTTTTACATCTTCTCCCAATAATATTTCGATAGCTTTATCATCAAAAAACTGACTAAATAAATATAAAGGTCTTGAGACAAATCCTAATCCATTGATTAAAATTGCTTTCACCAGTGTTCCTGCTGTTATCTTTTCACGAGGGTCTATTCCTAATTGGGAATTAATTATTTCAACTATTCCTATTTCATCAATTAACCCAGCTACTATTCCTAAATGGTCAATATTTTTAATTTGAGCATTTTCGATTGGAGACATTTTTTACCCTCAAATGTTTTTGAGTTTATATGAATTGTCTCACTTGGATTGAACCAATGTCTATTTAGTTTTAGACAAAGCTTGAAATCAATTTCTTCTCAGCAATGTAAGCCTCACCGTCTTCGTCACACAGGTTTATTTCTGCGAGTTTATTAAAGATTTACATGTCTTATTATTTACTTGTATTCGGAAATCATTACTTAGGCTTTTATACTACATTTTGAAGTGCGGAATGTGGGTTGTATGTAACTTCCAACAAAAAAGCTAGTTCATGTGGGTTTCCACTTGAACCAGCATGTGATTAGTATCTAATCCTCAAGGCTAGTTGGATATTAACGAGTAGATGTTTAATTGTTAGTAAGTGTCAGCTGTACCAGCTGCTCTAAATGAAGTGTGTAAAAACTAGGAGGACAGAATTTATTTTTCCTTCACCACTAAAAAACTATTAGCGAGTCTTTATTCGCTGCCCTCTATAAAATATTTCGACTTTGCCAATAAATGATCTAGAGTCGGGGAATTCCACTCTAACAATCCCAAAACCACTGATTATTGCCACAACAATAACCCTGGAACGAAAAAAATCAATCGCGCTATTAGGAGGTTGCTGCGACAACAAAGTGGTCATCCCCAAGGGTGATGGGGTAAGACCGTACTCCTTAGCTACATCAATTAGCTCCTCATAAGGACAGGTGATTGAATGTCTATTCGGAAAAGTAATTCTTTGGTTATCTTTCCCAACTCTTTTGAGAGAAGCATAATATGGACTTTCTGTCCCAATAAACCTGGGCAGACTGTCTAGGCACTCTCTTAGTGAAAATCCCGTAAAGTCATGATGAGTCATAGGTCTACTCCTGCTAGAGCGACTATGACTCGCTCTTTTGGCTTATAAGTACATTAACTTACTATGATTTATTTTGCAAGTATGTTTACTTATTTTTAGCTATTGTATATTTATTTTTATTTAAAGCTTTTGCATAAAACTGCTATGTTGTTTTATTAAGGCTATAATTGCTAGAATGTATGTACCTAACTGTAACAGCAATGGCAAAACCCTCTTTGAAAGCATCTCCAAAAGGACTCCAGCAAGCACATGAGGCTTTTACCAAGCGAGAATTCACGCAAGAGTCTCTAGCTGCTCAACTGGGTTGCAATCGTTCTGTTATCAGTAAGTTTTTTAACGGCGAGAACGTTTGGGAAAAGTACTTTACCGCCATTTGTGAAGCGTTAGAAATTGATTACCAAGAGATTGTGTATGGATATTTGGCACCTTCAGCTCAAGATTTAGTTGGAAAGGTGCGTACTCAGATAAAAGAACTAACCCAAGAGTTGTGCGGAACGATGCGTATATTAGATATGACGCAACCGATTGAGTTGAGTCAAATCTATACCGATGTGAATATTTTGGAGAAGCTAATAGCACTCCGACGTAAAACAATTGATGAATTACTTAAAGAATGTGGATATGAGGATTTTGACAGATTTGGGTTAGGTAAAGTTGTAGAAAAGCGGGTTCTTGGCGTAAAAGCAGTTGAAAAATATAAGAAATTAATTGTACTAGGAAAGCCAGGAGCTGGTAAAACTACCTTCTTAAGATATCTAGCAGTTCAGTGCAATCAAGGTAGTTTTCAACCTCACCTTGTACCTATTTTTATCCCTTTAAAATATTTTGCGGAAGATCCAACTCAACCTAGTTTATTAGAATATATTAGGCAGCAGTACTCTGGGTGTGATGTAACGGAAGAAGAGCTTGTCGAATTATTTAAACAGGGTTCTGCTCTGATTTTACTGGACGGATTAGATGAAGTTAGCGCCGAATATCAAGAGCATACTTTAAAAGAAGTTAGAAGTTTTTCTCGGATATATTTTGACAATCATTTTGTTATTGCTTGTCGAATTGCGGCATGGGAGTATACCTTTGATAAATTCACAGAAGTAGAGATAGCTGATTTTGATAATAAACAAATTAATGAATTTGCCAACAATTGGTTCAAAAATAAATCAGTCAAATCAGAGAAGTTTATTAAGTACTTAAATAAGAATAATCGTATCTATCAATTAGCCGTCACTCCTCTGTTGCTAACTCTTCTATGCTTAGTATTTGAAGAATCTGCTAGTCTACCAAATAGTCGTTCGGAAAGTTATCATGAAGGATTAGATGTTTTACTAAAAAAATGGGATGCCAAACGTGGAATTCATCGAGATCAAATTTATCAAAAATTATCACTTCCACGCAAAAAAGATTTACTCCGTCAAATTGCTTACAGTACTTTTGAAAAGGAGAAGTATTTTTTTACCCCATTAGAAGTCAAGCTCATTCTGAAAAAATATATCGAGAAAATATCAAATCTTGATAGCGAGTCCAATATTTCACAGGGTGATATTGAAGAGCTTTTGAAAGCTATGGAAGCTCAACATGGGATTATAATTGAGCGAGCTAAAGGTATTTATTCATTTTCTCACCTCACTTTTCATGAGTATTTTGTTGCTAAAAGAATTGTTAGCTTAATCCCACAAACATCAGATGAAGAATTACATCAGGATGAGGATTTTAAAAATAATGATAAATTCCCAGATTCGGAAGCTGATAACAAATTAATAAGTAATCAGAAATTACAAAAAGATCAAGAAGAATTACAAAAGCTAGTTAAACATCTAAAAGACCGTAAATGGAGGGAGATTTTCCTTTTAGTAGCAGAGATATTATTAGATGCTAGTAACCTTTTTAGATTGATGAAGGAGAAAGCCGATCGAATCTTAGAAGGGAGAGATAATCTACAGAAATATCTGAAGCTTGTAAATAAAAAATCTCAATCGCTACTTCAACTATTTCAGATAAAAGATAATCTAGAAGCAAAGAAATTTTCTGCTGCTATTCGTGCATTTTATTTTGACATTGATTATGACATCGACCCAGATAGACAGCTTTGCTTTTTGTTGGAACCACGAACAAAGTACTTAACTTGTGGTAATTGTTTTACTCGTATACTTAAAGATATTAATAGCTTGGAAGAAGGTATTATTCATGCTAAAAAATATGACGACATGACTGATGAAGCAAGTATAAAAGTAATTAATGCAGCTTCTGCTGATGAAATTATGAAAATTGCTGTTAATTATGGTATAAAATCTAAAAAAATACGCCAAGATAATCGAGAAGAACTAGAGAGGATAATGAGTGATTTTTTTGAAGTAAATAATACTATGCAAGAAAATGAAGAGAGATTAAAGCACGGTGCAGATAAAGTCAGAGAAGTCGCAAGTAAAAAACTATTAGGTGATCAATTGTTAGGAGTTAGTTTTAAAGATTTTAACGAAGAAGATCAACAAAGCCTTAAAGATTATTATTATGTAAATAAGCTGCTAATAGACTGTTTACTTCAAACAGATTGCCTTGTTACTTTTCAAGTGCGTGAAGAAATTTTGGAAACATTATTTTTACCAAAAGTTCTATGAAATTTGTCTATTCTTTGATTGACAAATTAGGTTCTACATATTTCTTTGATTTCCAAAAACTCTTCCTTCATTGATATTAACCTTAAGAAAATTCTCTAACTTAAATGCTATTAAATTCATCAACTGACCGAGTAATTAACTTAAAACCTTCTTCTATAACTCCTCAATCTACAGAAAAGGCACGTACATTATCAGAAAAAATTGTCTATCTTCTTTCTAATACTCACCAGATGCTTCCAGAAGCTGAGACAATCCTTAACACCTTATATCAAGATTTGCCAATAATTTTGCATTCAGCATTTACTGATGAAGAATCTGTAGCACTTTTGGAAGTTCATAAAAGTCTTTATAATATCTATGAAGTAAGTCTTAGCCACCCCCTATCACCAATTTGTATACACGAACATAGCCCTTGGCTATTAACAATTCGTAATCAAATTGAAAATGCATGGCTTAATTATGAACTGCCACGTATTCAAAAACAATTACCATCTCCGTCTGAAGCAAAACACCCAAAATTACTTCGTGATTGGTTTGTTCAACAGGCACACACAGAATCGGATCTCGATAAATGCTTGTTAAACTTTTTAAAAAACCAAGCATCTATTGAGCAATTCAATATATTTATACTCTCAGATGCGACTTTAAACTATCGTTTTTGCGATGCCTTAGCTTTAGCACAACTCCACTTTTCAGAGACAGTGAAAGCTGAAATCGTTCATAATATGTGGGATGAATGTGGTCATGGAGTAGCAGAGAAGTCACACGGTAGGCAGTTCACGCAGATGCTTGCTTCCCTTGGTTTAGAGCAACCAACACTCCCCATTTGGCAAGACTGGCGGCCCTACGCAGGTCACAACCTGTACTTTTGCTTCGGTTTGAACCGGAGACACTATTTTAAGGGAATTGGAAGTTTAGGAATGCCCGAAATTTTCGACCCAAATCGTAATCGTTCAGTTGTTGCTGGTTTAGAACGCCTATATTCGGATGCACGGGTAAAATGCGAATATTTTTACGACCATATAGAAGTAGATGAGAAACATGGTTTAGGCTGGCTGAACAATGCGATCGTCCCAATCGTTGAAGTAGAACCAGAAGCAGGATTGGAACTGGCTATAGGAGGTGCGCTTCGCATGGAAGTCATGAGGCGCTACAACCAGTATCTGGCAGTCAGGTTAGGGGTATGAGAATCATTTGAACTATTAGCAGGTTAAGCTCAAAAGTCTTATTGTGTAAGGATTTTTTCACCTATTTGCCGACCATTGGTCGGCAAATATTTTTCGATATGCGAACCGACCATCATAGCTATTGTTAAATCCATATCTACAGCAGGCAATTCGGCTCCAATGCCATGAAACTTCTCAATTGGTAGCTGTTCTACAAAGGCGATCGCTTCCTCCGGTAAAATCACCGTTAGTCCATTGGGTTTATTCTGCCCTGATGCCATTTTTGCAAGAAACTTGTTAATCGACACGCCTGCGGTTGCTGTCAACTGGGGGGAGCAATGCGGTTTTGTCAGATCCGGTAAAAAACAAGCGATCGCTAAATCATTCTTTCAGTGATAAAAATAAATTTATACTCTTCAACCCGTATTAACCCTTAAAAAAGAAAGATGAGTTTGAGTTACAACTTGCAAGACTCTCTTTTTTGACACAAAAAAAGCTAGTATTCCCTTTGAGCAATAATTTCAAGACAGGGATTATCTACCTTAATGGAAAAAAGTATATGTGCAACTCTAGATTTAAGCAAATCATTATCAAATTTTTCTTTAGAGGTGTCAAAATGTTTAGAATTGACGAATATCACGGAGTGGAATGGAAAAATTCTTGAAGAAAGGGAAGAAAAAATTAGAGAAATTGCACTTATTTTAGCTGGTCAATGTATTGCTATTTTGTTGTATAACCTTTCACAATCTCAGTCAGCCAATCAAACAGCTATGGATAAAACAAGAGGTTGGTGGAATGGCAGTATGCAAAAACACGGTTATAGAACGCGGCAAATATTAACAGTTGGAAACGTTCTAGTTACTTTAAAGTTGCCATACATGGTAAAAATAAAGTCAATAAGCAAGACTACAAATAAAATCGCTATTCAAGGATTTTGTCCCCTATTAAAGTGGTTGGGAATGTCATCTAGCTTAACCCCATTAGTATGGTCAACAGTTGCCCAATATGGTGCAATCACTAGCTCATTTGAAGCCGCCTGTACAACTTTAACGGGTTGGGGAATTAACCTTAGTTTAAAACGAATTGAACGTTTAACATATAAATTTGGTCAAATTGGGATCAACTTACGTCAATCTAAAATCTTAAATCGGCAAATAGGGAATTTAGCTGAAGGTAATATTCTTAAAGGTCAAAGAGTTGTCATTGCCGTAGATGGTGGTCGCAGTAGAATCCGAATTAATAAAAAGGGGAGAAAAAACTCCAAAACCAAGCGAAACGGGTTTATTGGCAAATGGGTTGAGCCAAAGTTATTCACAATTTATGTTGTTGATGAGCAAGGTAAAAAAATAAATAGTTCTGAAATTCCTATTACTAATAATGGCACTTATGAAGGATATAAAGCACTTTTAGAGATTTTAGAAGCGGATTTAGTTGACTTGGGAATTAGTCAAGCAAAACAAGTATTATTAATCGGGGATGGAGCGGAATGGATCTGGATACATATCCCCCCACTTTTGACAAGATTAGGATGCCCAGTCGAAACTTATCAATTATTCGATTTTTATCATGTTACGGAAAATATAAAAGTATTTGCAGACGCGGCTTTTAATGAAGAAGTACAGTCTAAAGAATGGTTTGTAAAAGTTAGAAAGAGTTTAAAAAAGGGTAAAGCTAAATCCTTAATTAGCCAGATGGATGAATTGATTGCTGTAGCTACTGGAGAGCGGTGTAAGATTATGGTAACTAAACGAAATTATATTTTAGATGCTTATCGTAAAGGACGTTTAAATTACGATAAAGCAATACATAAAAAATTACCTATTGGTAGTGGTGCAATTGAGAGTTTAATCCGCCAAGTTGTCAATTTAAGAATCAAGGGTAACAGTAAATTTTGGTTGAAAGAAAATGCAGAAATTATGTTACATCTGCGTTGTCAATGGATAGCTAAAAGTTGGGATAATTTTTGTGCTTCCATCTTTAATTCCTTTATCAAACCAGAAACTGCTTGATAAATTTTATACTTTAGCTCTACTTTCAACTTGTTACTTGGTTTAATTAACACTAAGTATAAAAGGCTAATTGTAGATATTTTTGTTAATAATCGTCAAATACCTTGCTAGTAATCTTTTTGAGATATCCCATCAAGATAAATTCACGTGGCTATCAGCGTATATTTAGTAAATAAAATTACTTATTACTTAGATTTGATTTTTGCGACCGCTTGTTTTTTACTGGATCTGACAAAACCGCATTGCTCCCTCAACTGGGTTTCCTGGAGAATCGCAGTTTTGATATGTCTTGCGATAGTAGAAGCGTAGGGGATGTTTTGCTTGTTCTCAGTAACTTCCAAATATGCTTCATCTAGCGCAACTCCTTCCACTAAATCACTGTAGCGTTTGAATATGGCGTGGATTGAAGTGGAAATCTCTCGGTAAACGTCGAATCTCGGTCTGACAAAGATAAGTGCGGGACATTTAGCGATCGCTGTTACTGACGGCATCGCGGAGCGAATCCCAAACTTACGAGCTTCATAACTGGCTGCTGCAACCACACCTCGCTGATTCGGGCTGCCACCGACGACTAACGGTTTGCCTCGGTAGCTAGGGTTGTCCCTCTGTTCTACCGATGCGTAGAAGGCATCCATATCAACGTGAACTATTTTCCTGGTTCTAGCGACAGATTCTTGTCCCAAGGGTAGCTCCACTAAAAACAGTCTCGCTTTTTACGCACTATGCCACGAGCAAATTAAATCCTAAACTACAAATCTTATAGTACACTAGCACTATTTTCGTGATCTTAGTCTCCCACCATTTAGTAGAACCCTTTGGTGGCAATTCTTTATCCCCCATTAATGCAAAAATAATTGATAACTTTTTAACAGTACTGTCTGTTTGCCCCATCTCCTCAATATCCACAATATGAATATCGACCGATTGCAAGAACTTAAGCAGAAACTGACGAATGACGCAGACTTGTCTGATATCTGGCTATTTTACATGGATCATTTTGCGGATCTACCGGAATTCACTGACCTGGGTGAGCCTGCCTATAATGAATATCTAGATGCCGTCCTCCAAAAAACTTGTCACCAGATGTTTGACAGGGCAATAAAGATTAGTGACTGTTTGCTCATCTACATCGCTCCGTATCATTTATTTCATGGAGCTTTTCAAGTTGAAGGACGTATTGGGGGTGTGATTTATTTCGAGGATCTTAAAATTGGGTTGATTGCAGTGTCGGCAGATTATCCCCCTACCGATGCGGTTAAGTATTCACGTTTTACTGAGATGATTCAACTGTCGGCTCCTAATGGCAATGACCGCAATTGAGAGAAACACAACTTATAGATGTTTCAAGAAGTGCGATTACATTTCTTGAGACGGCAGCCGCAGTTTTCACTTTATGGTTGTTAGAACGAGGTTTTGTTGGGTTGCAACAAGACAAGACAATTTTTCAAGGGCAGTGATTCTCACGAAAATACTCTACTGAGTTTTTCGTCTCAGTAGAGTATATAAAGTTACATTTATTACCTTTTCGCTAAATTTTATTTTATACAATATTAAGTATTAATACCTCTGTATAAATACTTGAAATATTGATTGTAGCGATCGCCAACTTTTCTTTTCCATTAATTCGCCTCCACATAGTTAGTGGAGCGACAAATAAAAAATCACTGTACAATTTCAAGCAATTTACCTTCACTAAAAGCGATTGTCTCTTGCTACTAATGCTGACCTTGGATCGCATATACGCACTCATTACCGTTCATCCCGCAACCACTCCAACCCCATCCGCAACGCTGCCTCCGCCGTGTAATAAATCTTTTTTTCCCCGAATATCCCACCCGTGCGGCTGATGATACGGAATTCCCAGCAATGCCCTGGCGTGTAAAAAACCATTAGGACACTGCCGTTGACACAGAGTACCGTATCAACTTTGACTTGGGACATTGACTGCTGTTGTAGGTGTGATGATGTATTTAAATAAAAGAACTCAGGAGTCAGGAGTCAGAATTCAGAATGATTCCTGAACGAAAAATCAATGAGTAAAAAGGTTCAAATTCCCACTGTCTATACGGTGTCTACAATTGCTTAGGGTTTGAATCTCCAACCGATTGTGATTCTGAATTCTGTCTTCTGACTTCTGACTTCTTCTTCAATTGTCTGCAATTTCTCACTCAATCAACCCCAAATGCCGATGGAATGCTTCAACAGCGTTCGCCACACCATCTTCACCCCTGATTTTCTCACCTAACTCCTGGGCTTTACACCGCATGACCTCATCACCCAGTACTACTTCAATTGCTGCTGCTAAAGTTTTATCTGACACTTTCTTGTACGGTATCGGTTGTGGGCTGACTCCCAACCGAGTTAGCTTTTCGCCCCAAACTGGCTGATCTGCAAAAAAAGGTACGGTAATTGATGGTGTCCCCGCACGTAACACTGCCGCCGTTGTACTTGCTCCTCCGTGATGTACTACTGCTGGCACTTGAGGAAATAACCAATCATGCGGAACTTCCTTGATCACAAACACTCGTAGCGAATCTTTTATATTCACTGTTCTTCCAATGTTACCCCAGCCTGACAATATAATCCCGCCTTGATGGGTTTTCTTTAAAGCTTCCACTATATAGTGTGTGAGATATTCTGGATTGGGCATTGTCATGCTCCCAAATCCAAAACACAAAGGTAATTGCTTTCGTCCAAGAAAATCCTCTAGTTCCAGAGGTGGCTCATATTCGGAGGCTTGGTCAATAAACCAAAAACCAGTCACATACGCCCATGCAGGCCAGTCACGGGGTCTTGGGATGATGTGCGAACTAAATCCATACAATACAGGGATTCGTGATACATTTGCCGGAGTCTTCCGTCTGAAGCGTCTGCCCAAATATGGTAGAGGCGGCAATTTCAAAGTTTCTGTTCTAAAGTGATTGAGCAGGTGACGATATCTTTGCCAGTGCAAAAACTCTACTAGTAAGTAGCTGCCATAGTTGATTAATTTCTTTAGCGGGTTTTTAGTTATTTGAGCAAACCTCAAAAACCCAAACATCGCTGTAGGACTCAACGGCAGAACTGATGCAAAAAAGCAAGGTACGCCTAATTTCTCTGCAATGTGATATCCAAAGGTAGCTAACGGCGTGTAGATAATTACCTCACTTCCAACACACGCACTCCAAGCTGATTCCAACTGTTGAAGTAAAAGCTTATCTCCTTCTTCTTTTTTCAACTTTTCTCCCGCAATTAATCGCTGCCCTTGTTTCGATTGCAAAAACTCTTGCATATTGCCAGCGATCGTTGCAAATTCTAAATCGAACTTCCTCACAAATGGTTCAAAGTTCTCATGGGTTGCAATCGTTACTTCATGCCCCGCACGTTTCAAGCCAATAGCCAAAGCGCAGTATGGTTGCAAGTCTCCTCTTGAACCTACTGTTAGGATCGTAATCTTCAGTTTTCGGCTTGGTGCTATAGGTAGACTTTGGCTCAAATGCTTTTTCAAAAATGAAAACTCCAGTATTCAAAAATTGTACTAATTTACTGGCTCAAGATTGGCTTTAAGCAACGCTAATTGCTACTTATTAGGGAGCGCTGATTTGTAAAGAAAATCTCAAGAGAACACTTGCCTCTGTTACTTCTGGTCATTCGACTTTGCTCCTCGTGCTATTAACATCTGAGCAATTTGTGCCCGATCTGAAGCACTTGCACTCGTGTGGGTCTTATTTGCCTCCAGCGCTTGATTGCCCACCTCTGTTACCAGCGCTTTTCCATCATCAGGGGTCGCTTCAAACATTAGTTTGATGGCATCTAAGCTTCCCCAAAAGGCAGCATTTACCAGTGCCCTTCCATCAGGTTTAGCCCCTGCTTGAAGCAGTAGCTTAACTTTTGGCTTTCCTCCAGCCCATCCAGCCCAGTAAAGCGCAGAACGCCCTTGTGGATCGCGCACATTTACATCTGTCCCCACATAAATCAATGCCCTTACTTGATTAACCGATCCACCCCGAATTAATATCTGTTCACGAGTACTCCTCACATCGCCGCGTTTAGCTGCATCAGTGACGTATCGTTGTGTTCCCTGAGTATCGATATCACCAAATAGAACAGTTCCAATGAAGAGTAGGAATGGGATAAGGATTGCAAAGATAGTTGCCCATTTATTAGAAAATCGATGCCAAAGTAATAAACTGCTCAATGCAACGAGAATGCAGCTTAGAATTATAAACCCTGGACTAACCACAAAGGATATAGCAATCCTAGCCAACCAGTCAGGCAGAACAGCCAACCAAGGAAGCAGCACTGGTATGCGAGTCAATAGTAAAAAGCAAAACGCTGAAAAAATCCAAATTAGACCAACTAGAATTCTCAAAGCAGAACGCAGTCCGCGTGATATTTGAAACATGGCTAACTTCCCGATAAAAACCTATACACAAGAGTACTTTTTGGACTTTGGATAAAAAAGAATTGTTCGCGCATCTACCTCTTGCCGGAGGCAATATAAAAATAAAAGCGCTTTCAAGCGTTGAAATTACGGAATCAATCTTGGTATGACTGTAGCAAAAGTAAATTGACATCCAGTACCCAATCATGCACCAGGACTTCTTTGGTCAAAATCTTCGTGGGCGCTCCTTCAAAGGACAAAACCTTGAGGGGGCAAATTTTAGTTACGCTGATATTCGGAGTGCTAATTTTAGTGGGGCTAATTTGAGGAACGCAAACTTTAGCCATGCTACTGCTGGGCTGCAAAGGCGTTGGGCTATTTTTTTAGTTTGTATTTCTTGCGTGCTATCTGGAATTTCAGGATTTTTTTTAGCCTCTACTGAAGTATTGACAGCTTTGGTATTTGAAAGTTCAAGTCTAGAAAATCAGATTGCAGGCTGGACTGCCTTAATAGTAGTGATTGTTTTATTTATAGTAATCCTTCGCCAAGGATTAAACTCAGCCTTCACCGTCGCCTTCACCGTCGCCTTCACCGTCGCCTTCACCGTCGTCGTCGCCTTCATCGTCGCCTTCGTCGCCTTCGCTTTCGCCTTCGACGGAGCTTTCGCCGTCGTCTTCGCTGTCGCCTTCGCTGTCGCCTTCACCGTCGCCTTCGCTGTCGCCTTCGCCGTCGTCTTCGCTGTCGCCGGAGCCGGAGCCGCAGCCTTCACTTTCGCCGTTGCCTTCGGCGGGGCCGTCGCCGGAGCCGGAGCCGCAGCCTTCATCTTCGGCTTAGGTGCCGCCTTCAGCGGCTTCACCGAAGCCGAACCCGACGCATTCCCCGTCACCTTCGCCTTCGCCTTCGCCTTCGCCGTGGCCGGGATTTTATTTAGTGCTTACATTAGTCGCAGAGCAATAGAAGGAGGTGAAAAATACTCTTGGATTCGGAACATTGCTATTGCTTTTGCAGCTATTGGTGGTACAAGCTTTCACAGTGCTGATTTAACTGATGTTAATTTCACAGCCGCCACACTAAAAAGTACAGATTTTAGAAAAACCATTCTAATTCGTACCTGTTTCAACAAAACTAAAAAACTCGACTTTGTTCGCCCTGGAACAAGTTACCTTCAAAAAGCACAAGTGGTAAGCGTGTTAGAGACAGGTGTTGGACAGAACATTAATTTTGACCGTGAAAACCTAAGCGGAATTAACTTTAAAGGAGCTAACTTGATAGATGTCAGTTTTATTGGTGCAGACCTCAGTCAAGCGAATTTACAAGATGCAGATTTATCCAGAGCAAAGCTAGTACAAGCACAGCTTAACGGAACCGACTTGACTGGCGCTACTCTTACTGGAGCATACATTCAAGATTGGGGCATTACCACCGATACTAAATTTGATGGGGTGAGATGTGAATACGTTTATATGCGGCTCCCCACTGCATACAACCCTGATCCACTTCGCAAACCTGATAACAATAAAGAAATCTTTGCTCCGGGGGAGTTCGCTGATTTCATTAAACCAAACGATTAAATAAGGTCTTTTTGTTGGTTTAGCCGCCCGTGGCAAGGCTTCTACAGCGAGAACTCTCAACCATCTATTATCTGCTTATTAGGAGTCAAAACCGCAAAATAATCTTGAGTTACAGTCATGATCGAGAAGCGATGCCTGCGGCGAGCTACGCTTACGCTTAATACTTGCATCTGCCCAACACATTATGCTGGGGCATCTGCACGAAAACAGATTTGTACACAATTAATAAATTCCTCGACAAGAGACTCGTATTTTCCATAGTTTTGGTGTACCTTGTTAATTCCGTGCAATTATTAATACTCATCTTCTCCCAACTTTACCCAGACAAATTTTAAGTCAATGCCTTCGAGGAAACAGCCAATGAATACTTCTAATGAGATACATACAAAGAAAATTATCAAAAAATCCGACAAGCTTACCCTGAGACAGATGAAGCTAATCGAGGAGGCTGAAGACCAACTTCTTGAAGCTAATACTGTCAATTCTCCAGCCCCTGTGGTTGAGGTTGAGGAGAAACCAGTAGCGATTTCAGAGCCTAGAGTTCCTGACTATATTCCATTTCTTGACAATCCTCCAGTACAATCTGTGGGTAATTCCGGCTGGCAGGTTTCTGATGTCTGGCGGGATATTCGGGTGGATGATTTTTGTAATTAAAGCAGACAATTTGTATTCCCAGACGGTTCTGCGTCGAGGTGGTTGCAGTTATCCACGATCCGAATCTTAGAGATTGAGGGACAGGCACCTGATCAGGGAGAAAAGTTTTTCCGAATGCATTCTTCAGATGCCTGCCCCTCTGTCTCTTCGCTAAACCAATATTATGGCAACTGCCTGAGCAACTTTTGTAAACTATCTTTGCACCAAGTCAAAGTTATAGTTGCATTGTGCCTATAATAAGTTGCGGCTAACTATAACTGAAAGTTAGCACCCTGTAAATGGTTATCGCTTGGATTACGCATCAAAGGCGATACCAAAGACAAGCAAAATTTATCAGCAGCGTAATAGTTTGTATTCCGTTGCCACCATGCACCCAGAGCGATCGCATGTTGGTGAAAGTGTTGTATATCAAGGGAAGTAGTGTTAATCGGAGTTTATGTCGGATAAAAGATAAGGGTATGTTATTTTGTGTTCTCCAGCATTCCTGTATACTGAACTTTTAAATTCAGAACTACCGAGTGCGATCGCGCAAGATTATTGTGAATAACCCTGAACTAAATAACTTACCTCCAATCAAACTCATTCCCCTAAACGCTGAAACTGCATCGCTCCTTGGGCGCACCACTAGTACAAGACCACCCACTGATATCCGGTGGGTAAAGGTGCTAGAGTTTCTACGCAGCAACAATCTCGCACCCAACAGCCGCAAGCTTTACGAACGCGAACTCAAAAGGTTTTTGGCTTGGAGTGAGCTACATTATCATGAACTGCGTCCACGTCACCTTGCGCTATATAAAGAATATCTCCGTGATGAAATACGGACTGATGTTGGTAAACCACTTTCAAAAAGCAGTATTAATGCAGGAATTGCGGCTCTCAAAAGCTTTTTCAAATGGATGTGTTACACGTATCCTGAAATTATTGCTACTAATCCCACACTGGGGATAAAACTGGAAAAAGTGCCACTGCCACCAGCCCAGAGTTTAACCCCTGAAGAAATGGAACAGGTTTGGTCAGCATTGGAGTTATTGGGAGAAACAAAGCAACGGGATACAGCACTGGTTCACATTCTCAGTCATGGACTCCGGGCAGGGGAAGTTGTACAGCTAAATGTTGGGTCATTTGATGGCAAGCTGCTATTTTTACCAGACACCAAAACCAATGAACCACGCTTGGTTCCACTGCGAAAAGAGAGCCGGGAAGTTTTAGCAGAGTATTTGAGATCGCGCGAACAGCAAGGGGAGGTGTTAAACAGCCTTAGTCCACTGATGATTTCACACCATGCTTCATACAAAGGTGAACGCTTGAGTTATCACGGCATTTACTTCGCTGTGGAAAAAATCGGTGAAATAGCTCACATTGAGGATTTACATCCTCACTCCTTTCGTCACACCTACGCTACTGATTTATTACTATTGGGAGTTGACCCCAGCCATGCGCGTAAGCTGACTGGACATCAAAGCGAGAAAGCGTTTCGGCGCTATACCCTTCGCAGTGAGCAAGAAGCAGCGATCGCTGCTTACTATCGTGCAATCGGCGAAGAAGCGGAGTAAGGTATGCCGAAGCCGTTAGACCCCAAGTGTCAGTTATGCGCCAAGTTACCAACAACCCAAGCAAAACTACTGCATGGGCCACAAGGGGACGGGTGTTGGAATCCAAAAGTCTGCCACA
Source organism: Nostoc sp. CALU 546 (assembly GCF_048836525.1). NCBI lineage: Bacteria > Bacillati > Cyanobacteriota > Cyanophyceae > Nostocales > Nostocaceae > Nostoc > Nostoc sp. CALU 546. Next base: position 27,453 of record NZ_JAWJTF010000017.1, on the reverse strand, counting down.
ATCGCCGTTCGTTTTACCGCCACCGCGACAAGAATAATTCAGCAGAAATTGATGCAATCGCAGTCGAACCACCAGCAACGTATTTTGCAGTGCTGTATCTATATAAAGAACCGGGGGATAAACCATTGCACGCTATGTCGGCAGAACTCTGGCTTGGGCAAAAACCTGTTTGTCGCCTGGAACCAATTCACTGCTTTGGGCTAACGGCTGGCAAGATCCGCGCCTATACAGATCAGGTGTTGCAGGCTTTTGCCAAACAATACAGTGTTTCACTATATCAGTATAAGGATATGTTTGAGATTAGCTCAAGCTACTGCCCAGTGCGGCCTTGCCCTCTACATCCACAATCTTAGATATGACCACATATCGTCAATTAACCATTTGGGATGTACTTGATGAGTTGTCCGAGTCTCCACCAACTTCTTCCCTTGATGCTATGTGGGATTGTTTGGATGCCGAGCTAGAAAAATTACCCTTGGAGGCACAGTTATTAACCGCAGCGCTTGCCTTCAGTCAAATTGCGGATATTCTCAAGTCGCGTGCCGAAGTGCTGTTGCAAGATACCCGCGATCGCAATAGTCTTTTGGGGCCAGTTGTTAGCACCGATCTCTTTGCTGGTCTAGTGCGGACAACAATGCACCTAGATTTAGATGATTTGATTGAACCGCAAACACCACAAACCTTTAGACCACATGGCCCACACCAATTTTCACATTCTACTGAATCGGGCGATTCTGTAGCAGCACCTGTTGAGAAAGCGAATGTTTTGGCAATGCTTGATGAGGTGACAACTTTAGAAGATGTCCGCAATTTGGCATCAGATGAGGATGTGGAAAAATGGCAAAGTGCAATCGCTAACCATCTGATAAATGTCAAAGATGAGATTTCTTTAGTTAAACTGCAACGTGTGTTGGAAATGCCGATGGTAGAAGTATGGTTGGGATTATTGCTGGGTGGGTTTACGTTAGAACAGCGTGGTGATTTTTATCACAACCATAATGTCTGGGTGAAAAGCTCTCCTTCCTACTATCAATAAAAATACATTCGCCATATAGGGTAGCCACCGAGATAGGATACGTGTAAAATGGGACATGTTGTAAAGTTATGCTAAATACTGATAGCAACCTATACCTTAATCAATCCAGAAATCCCTGAAAAGACCTGGAGATAACTCTGTGTAACTTTTATTAGAGAATTACTGCATCATTTCTATCAAAATATTTTGAGCGCTACGTTCTGGCTCATTTTTATTAGGGTAACGTTGGATGTAAGAGCCATCTGGCTGCAACTCCCAAGCTTGGCGATTATCTGCTAGCATTATTTTGAGAATTTTTTGTAAATTCTGCACAATATCATCATCTTCAACTGGTACAACTACTTCCACTCGGTGATCTAGGTTGCGAGTCATCCAATCGGCACTGCCGATATATACTTCATTTTGTCCGTTATTATGAAAGTTAAATATCCGAGAGTGTTCTAAAAAACGACCAATAATGCTGATAACACGGATATTTTCGCTAACTTTTGGAACTCCAGGACGCAAACAACAAATACCCCGTACAATTAGGTCAATTTGTACTCCAGCAAGAGATGCTTTGTATAAAGTAGCAATAATTTGGGGGTCAACCAAAGCATTCATCTTAGCGATAATATGACCTTGATTACCGTTTTTGCAGTGTTCGATTTCTCGCTGGATCAGGGCAGTAATGCGATCGCGCATATTAATAGGTGATACCAGCAACTTGCGGTAAGAATCTTTACAGGAATAACCAGTCAAATAATTAAATAAATCAGTTAAATCTGCCCCTAAGTCTTCTCGACAACTAATTAGTCCTAAATCTGTATATAAATTTGCTGTTTTGGAATTATAATTTCCAGTCCCAATATGGAAATAACGACGAATATTTTCTCCCTCTTGACGCACCACTAGCAAAGTTTTGCTATGAGTCTTTAGTCCCACCAGTCCATATACTACATGAACACCAGATTTTTCTAATTTATTAGCCCAAGTGATATTATTTTCTTCATCAAAGCGAGCTTTTAATTCTAAAATAACAGCAACTTGTTTGCCATTTTCAGCCGCAGTAATTAAAGAACTGACAATTTCCGAATCTCCCGAAGTCCGATAAAGTGTCATCTTAATTGCCAACACATCAGGATCGTGAGCAGCTTGAGCAATAAATTCCTCTACAGAAGCGCCAAAGGATTCGTAAGGATGATGTACTAGCAAATCCTTTTGCTGAATCACCGAGAAAATACTTTTTTCCTCATCATTGAAGTTGGCGATTTGACTTTGTTGATGAAGATGACGCAGACGAGACGGAATTACTGATGCCCAAGGTGGATCTTTCAATTCAGGTAAAGGTAGCGCCGTAAACGACATCAAATCTTTTAAATTCAGCAAACCTTCTATCTCATAAATATCACTCTCAATTAGTTTCATTTCTGTCATCAACATCTGTCGTACTGATTGAGGCATTGATGGTTGAATTTCTAACCGCACCACCGAGCCAATGAATTTGCGCTTATATAACTCTTGTTGAATTGCTAAGAGTAAGTCATCGGCTTCTTCTGCTAATTCTAAATCTGTATTGCGGGTTAATCGAAATAGGTGATATTCCTCAATGACCATTCCGAGAAATAAAGCTTTTAAATTGTGAGCAATTACTTGCTCTATCGGCATACCTGTCCAGTGATTTAATTTCCCATTATCTATTTGCAATTCTTGAGGTAAGGGAATAAATCGAGGCAGAATAGTGGGAATTTTGACTCTAGCAAATTTTTTTTCTCCTGTGTTTGGGGCTTTTACTACCACTGCTAAATTTAAACTGAGATTCGCCATTCGTGGAAAGGGATGGCTAGGATCAACAGCTAGAGGAGTGAGAACTGGAAAAATTCTTTCTTGAAATAGTTTTTGAAAGTAACTACGCTGTTGGGGATTAATGTCAACATAATTAAGTAGATGAATGCCTTGCGCTGTCATTTCTGGTCGAAGCGTCTGCTCAAAATAATGATGCTGTTGAGTCACCATTGGATGCAGATATTGATCGATTGCTTCTAATTGTTGTTCTGGGGTGCGACCATCGGGAGTTCGCTGAATTAACTGTGCTTTAACTTGTTCTTTGAGAAGTGCGACACGAACCATGAAAAATTCATCAAGATTAGCACTAAAGATGGCAATGAACTTGAGTTTTTCTAGTAATGGAGTCCGAATATCTAACGCCTCATGTAAAACTCGGCGGTTAAATTCTAACCAGCTTAATTCTCGACTAAAGTAGTACTCCGAGTCATGCACATTAATAGTTTTACTAATATCTTTGACTTTAGACATATTTGGATTTACTAAAAGAATGGTATGACAATTATCAAAAATAATTCAAATCTAACTTACGCACTGTACAAATTAATCATGGTATACATTTACCAATAATATGTAGGTCGTTTTAGCTTTCATTAATCATTCTTTGATGCTAAATAGATCCACACTGTAGGGGCAATTCATGAATTAACTGTACGACTCTAAGACTTTTTAAATTTTGGATAATGGAATTGAATTATTCAAAATCCAAAATTCGCTTAATTTATCAAAACACTTGCTCTCAAAACCCATATTTAACCAAATCGACCGCTGACGTAATCTTTTGTATCTTTCTGCTTAGGGTTATTGAAAATCACTTCTGTTGAGTCGTATTCTACCAAATAGCCAGTACGATCGCCTGTTCCTGTGGCGCTAACATTGAAAAAAGCTGTTTTATCAGATACTCGTGCCGCTTGTTGCATGTTGTGAGTAACAATGACGATGGTATATTGCTCTTTGAGTTCCTGAATCAGTTCTTCAACCCGCAAAGTGGATAGGGGATCGAGGGCAGAACAAGGTTCATCCATAAGTATAACTTCTGGTTGTCCAGCGATCGCTCGCGCAATACACAACCGTTGTTGTTGACCATTTCCGGCCGATCGATACCGTGCTTGTGAGCATAATTCCGGTTGTTAATAATTTCGTTCTTCATGCTTTCTCTAACATAGACAGCAGCAGAACCCAGCTTCGGAACCCGATCAATCACGTCAATCACCAGATTGAACCGATCAACTTGGTTGTTGATAGCTAACTCAAGTGGTGTGTTAATGCTGCCCTTTTCCTTGTAGCCGCGCACATGAATATTTTCATGATTAGTGCGACGGTAAGCAAGTTTGTGAATCAGCCAAGGATAGCCGTGGAAGTTGAAAATTACAGGCTTATCTGTGGTGAAAAGACTATCGAAATCCCAGTCTGATAATCCATGTGGATGTTCTGTATCTGGTTGCAATTTGTACAAGTCAACAACATTAATAAACCGCACCTTAAGATCGGGGAACTCATCTCTTAAGATGGCAGTTGCAGCTAAAGCTTCCATAGTCACAACATCTCCGCAAGATGCCATGACGACATCGGGAAGATCGGGTTCTTGCCCATGATGGTCATTGCTTGCCCAGTCCCAGATGCCGATGCCTTTGGTGCAATGTGCGATCGCCTCTTCTATGCTAAGAAACTGGAGGTGTTTTTGCTTATCTGCAACGATGACGTTGACGTAGTTGGTGCTACGTAGGCAATGATAGGCTACAGAAAGTAGACAGTTAGCGTCGGGAGGTAGATAAATCCGGGTAACTTCAGCACTCTTATTAGTAACCAAATCTATGAATCCTGGATCTTGGTGGCTAAAACCGTTGTTATCTTGTCGCCAAACAGTAGAGGATAGTAAGATATTCTCAGAAGAAATCGGCGATCGCCAAGCAACTTCTTTTTTACTGATTTCCAGCCATTTGGCGTGCTGGTTAAACATGGAGTCAACAACGTGAGCAAAAGCTTCATAACTGTGGAAGAAACCATGCCGCCCAGATAAGAGATAGCCTTCCAGCCAGCCGAACAGGTTATGTTCACTGAGCATTTCCATCACTCGCCCGTCGGTAGATAGCTCACTGCCATCTGCATCTTCAGGGAGCATATCTGCCAACCAGACTTTCTCGCTGACTTCATAGACGGCACTGAGTCGATTGGAGGCGGTTTCATCTGGCCCGAATATGCGGAAATTATTCATGTTATTACGCATGATATCTCGCAGGAAGTTCCCTAGAGGCTTCGTGTTTTCCACCTCAACAGCACCAGGCTTATCTACCTCAACTGCATTGTTGCGGAAGTCGGGCATACGCAATTCTTTACGCAGAATTCCACCGTTAGCAACGGGATTGGCACTGATGCGGCGAGAACCAATGGGAGCCAGCTTTTTGAGTTCGGGAATTAGACTGCCATGCTCGTCAAATAATTCCTCTGGCTTGTAACTTTTCATCCAGTGTTCTAGAATCTTCATGTGTGCAGGATTACTAGTTACATCTGTGATTGGTACTTGGTGCGATCGCCAAAATCCCTCTAATTTATGACCGTCTATTTCTGTCGGCGCAGTCCATCCTTTAGGGGTACGAAGGACAATCATCGGCCAACGAGGACGTTTGGCAACACCCGAAGTCCTGGCTTCGGTTTGGATTTTCTTGATTTCCAAAATAACTGTTTCCAGAGTTGCTGCCATCAGTTGATGCACTTGCGCTGGATCGTGCCCTTCCACAAAGTAAGGTGTGTAACCGTAGCCCTTGAATAAGTCCTCTAGTTCCTCGTGGCTGATGCGGGCTAGGATGGTGGGGTTAGCAATCTTGTAGCCATTCAAATGCAAGATTGGTAAAACTGCACCATCCCGAATGGGGTTGATAAATTTATTAGAATGCCAAGCTGTTGCTAGAGGGCCTGTTTCTGCTTCCCCGTCACCAACAACTGCTGTCACAATCAAATCCGGGTTATCGAAAGCAGCCCCGTAAGCGTGGGAGAGGCTGTAACCTAACTCGCCGCCTTCATGAATCGAGCCAGGAGTTTCAGGTGTGCAATGGCTACCAATTCCACCAGGAAAGGAGAACTGTTTGAAAAACTTCAGCATACCTTCCTCGTCCTCGCTCTTATCAGGATAAACCTCAGAATAGGTTCCTTCTAAGTATGTCGGCGCAAGGATGCCCGGAGCGCCATGACCGGGGCCTGCGATGTAAATCACGTCCAGATCATATTTTTTGATTAAACGGTTCAGATGGACGTAGATAAAGCTTAAACCGGGACTTGTACCCCAGTGTCCTAACAGGCGATTCTTGATGTGTTCTGGCTTGAGGGGTTCTTTTAGCAGTGGATTGTCCTGCAAATATATCATACCTAGAGCTAAATAGTTGCAGGCACGCCAGTAAGCATTTATCTGACGCAGTTCTTCAGTACTAAGTGTGGCAGATTTACCGTTTTCAACAACTGAAACCTTTGTCTTAGAAGGAGAAATGGTCATAGATTTTGAATCCTACTAATCTATTTTTAGTTAAAGAATCGTTGAACACGCGATGTCTGATGACAAACTGCTCCACGTCTACACAGTTTTAAAACCCGATATTTCAAGACTAAATATGAATACCAAAGAAGTGATGTAGTACAGTGCATCTACCATTGGGTACTACATTGATCAATCTCAAAATGGTTAAGCGGATATCAATCGATAACTATGGTTTTACTTGCGGTTCACTTATACAACCAGCTACTTCCAATACAGTTTGCATAAGGTTAGCAATTAACAAGACTATGAAATAATTGAGTCATAAAATCGATCTTTCCCAATTACAAAAATCTCGATTTTTAGCTAATCTAATTGTATTGCCTGCACTTCACTATTCACTACTATCTTGTTTAAAAGTCCCTTATATCCTGATTAAAAGGGTGGAATGTGCATTACATACAGTATAACTACTTATATTCTGATATATCTTCTAACTTAAACATCCAACTAAAGGTAGATAAAATCCACTTTAAAAGTTAAATAAATTGGGCTGCAAAATTAGTGTTATATCTGAAAAATAGATAGATATAAATATTTTAATTTAAATTAAAAATAATGACATTAACTTAGTTTAACGTTAACCATTAATTAACCTATTTATGATTTTTTAGGTCAGTGGTGGTGTTGATGGCACGTTAGCGTACCACCCCCGTTTTCTAAATGGGCATTTCCTGATAGCAGTAACTACAGCGCCAGTAAAGTTCTCCCAAACGTACATGACGGAGTAAAATGTCTGAACAGTTAGGGCAAAAATGCTTACTCATCATCGATTGACTGATTGTTGTAGATATACTCAATTTACGAGGACTTGTTAATAAAGCTTTACTAGGCATATATTTGACTAACCTTTGTCAATTTGCTGATAAAGGTTAGTATGACACTCTAAGATTAGAAATCGTGTTTAACCAAGCGTTTGATTGGTGTATAAGTTGTACAAGTTTTACTAAGATATTTAATTTTTAACCTTTATTTAATAACTTTTGAGCGTTTATCTCTCCTATGGTGTAATTCCATTTAAAAAAATATTTACAACATATAAATTGGCTGTAGTAGAAGTATACATCGGGAGCATGTCAACTTTGTTAGAACATATGAACTATTGAATAGTGGCAAAATCAATGAAAATATAGGAAGAAATCAATTTTCACAACAACAATGGAACCAGCTAATCAGAAAAAAATCCAGAAACATCTTCAAGCCATAGCAAAAATTCTGTATCAAGAAGCAGAGACTAAAGAATTAGAGAGCCTAGCTGGAATTGAAAAAACAATCAGAGCGCAAACTCTAGAATATATTACGCCAGAATTAGGGTTTTTTTTCTCAAAGAAGCAACAGGAACTTCATCGGGGAGAGTAAGAACAATTAAAAGTATTCTTGGAGAATTGCCAATCAGTGAAAAACAAGCACGAAAGTTAAAACTAGAGAAAAATCAGAAAATAAGTCCTTACTTAGAACAATGTTGCTTGAGAGCAAGTGCAAATGTCTCCTATGAAAATGCGGCAAAAGATATTCATAAATATACCGGGATGTCTATTTCTGCTAGCACACAACAAAGAATCGTTCAGCGGTATGATTTTCCCGAAATAGGATGCGAACAAGAAATAGAAGAAATTAGCCTGGATGGCGGTAAGGTGAGGCTTAGGACAGAAGAAAAAGGAGAACCATGCATCTGGAAAGACTATAAAGCTATCTGCATCAACCAAGAAATAAAGGTAGCGAAATTAGGCGAAAATGAAGCTTTAATTGATTGGGTAAATAAACAACACTTGGCAGAACCATTAACCTGTTTAGGTGATGGAGATCCAGGGATATGGAAAATAATTCGACAATTTAATTGTCCAGGAGAAATACGGGAGATTTTAGATTGGTTTCATCTGATTGAAAATCTACATAAAGTTGGTGGTTCTCTCAAGCGACTCAAAGCTGCGGAAACTTTTCTTTGGCAAGGAAAAGTTGATGAAACTCTCGCCCTCATCTCTCCACTTAAAGCTAAAAAAGCCCAAAATTTTTGCCGATATTTGGAAACTCATCGACATCGAATTGTCAATTATGAGTATTATCAAACCGAAGGTATTTGTTCTATTGGTTCTGGTGCCATCGAGTCTACTATCAAACAGATAGATCGGCGACTAAAAATATCTGGAGCACAATGGGATGAATCTAATGTCCCTCAAGTTCTCAAGCATCGCTGTGCTTATCTTAATGTCCAGCTTTAGAACCTGTTTAGTTCTTTTGTTCTAACAAAGTTGACATGCTCCCGTATACATCTGTATGCCTATACTCATATATCATTATTCTTGAATAAATTCTGTCTCTTGTTCTTTGTGGGATAAATTATTCTTTGGAGGTCTCTTAACCAGACGAACTTTCATCCACTGGAAGGAAACAAGGTTGAGTAAAAGACCGATGATGAACAAAATCAGCATAAGCACAACCTGATACCAAGCGATCGGTTGCACCACTAAATCTGCAACAAGATGGCAAAAATTTAGTACGGTATATAATACGGTTAAACCAAAGTGAATGCTTCGGTAGCGACTCGAATCAGTAAACACAGTAGCAACGATCGCAGCCATCGGGAACACAAAAAAGCCCAACATTAACCACATAATCGGGGCAACTTCTGCTATGCTTTGTGCGTGGGAGTCAGCCACACTAAGACCGTGAAAAAGAGGCATTAATCCCAACTGACTGTGAAAGAGAAGTCCCAACAAGAAAACAATCCAAAGGGTAATAATTTTTTCTTGATGTTTTATTACCATACTGTTTTACACTCCCATTATTTTTTCAGTAATTCGAGTTTGGGTAGCTAACAGAATCAAAATAGAGTAGCAAGCATATTGTAGCGAGAGAGTGCTTTTAAGCTTTCCATTTTAATTATTGTGTTGGAGAGCTTAATAGCTGCCACCTTCAGATATCCATAGTACTCTCTAAATCCTAATTTAAAGCGACTAAATTTGAGATTTTTGTAACGATTTGAAGGCTTTCAGTACAACTTATACAACTCAGACGCAATTCAACCTTGATTTCCAACAGCAGAATGTCACAGTAAATCTGGTTAGTAGATTCGCGATCAAAAAATTATGAAATTTGTAAAAGTATTTCTTGCTGCCGTTACATTAATTACTGCTTCAGTTAGCCCCGCCTTTGCTGATGCCAAAGTTGAAATTTTAGGTGCAAGTTATGGTGGTAGCGGTTGTCCCAATGAATCAGCCAGTGTGAGCGTTAGTCCCGATGGTCAAGAGCTAACCATTTTATTTGACAAGTTTGCAGCCATCGGAAATGTCGCCGCAGAAAGGCGGAAAAGCTGTAATTTGAGTATTCCGATCAAATTACCCCAAGGCTTTCAAATTTCCCTTTATGATGCTGATTATCGGGGTTATATTGCTCCCGGAACTACTGGGACACTAAGAGCAGAGTACTTTTTTGCTGGTACCCGCGGCCCAGTTTTTTCTCGGACTTTTAGTGGCGAAACTGACTATAATGTTCGAGATAGCTTGGCGACGGTAGCTGATGTTTGGTCGGGCTGTGGTGACAGTGTAAATATGCGGGTGAATACTGCGATGACTGCCAAAGGTCAAGGGATGGCTACTGTTGACTCCTTCGATCTTGCACACCGAGGTTTGGTTTATCACATAAAATATCGCACCTGTCGTAAAAACTAGTACATTTCAGGATAATTCCGGCACAGAAAATTTATTCTGAAACCTTTTATCTAGTGGGATTTTTACTCATAGTAAACGCAGAGTACAGTACATACTTTGCGCTAGCGTAAAAGCAAATATTGACCCTAGTGCAAAATATATTCTCTACTGTATTGTTGCCCAAGAGTATGAAGTGATTAAATCAGAATAGGGAGCAGAATTGACCCAAGAAGAGACACAGTTAGGATTTGGCGACTTAGCCAATCAGCGTTTTCGCGCAGGATATGCAGAATACTACCGTGAACCACTGTTTCTATCTGTATCCGCTCCTGTAGAGGGAAAGAGTAGCGGCTTTTGGGGGTGCTGGATAATTCCTGTACCCCTTCGACTACATAGCGGTTAGGGACATGACTTAGAATGTGGGCAATTAACTTTTGGCGTAACTCATGAATCGAAAAAGCTAATTGATAAGGATGTTCAGGGTACTCATCTAAGACATTCTCAATTTCTTGAATGACTATTGGCAATGTTAAATTAATCAACGTATGTGACATTAGTGTTGTTTGATATAGATGTTTACTTTCGAGCCTAGATTCATTTGGTTCAACTGTGCAGTCTGTTATTAAAAACATTTTCAAATATTTCTAATTGCTCTTCTTGTGAAGAGTGTAACAACCGGACGTTTGAAATCGAGTATTTACAAGAGTTTGATGGATAGTTGAATTGTATAAGTTGATTAACGATGCAGAAAAAACCTAGTCCAGATTAATTTTAATTAACCAACAAAGCGATGCCTACGCCATTCCCTCTCCTGAAATTCCTTTTGTTGTCCTGACGATTTTTTAGGAGAAAGCAGAAGAGAGCCTGTTTCGCAGATATAACCCAAGTTGCTAGTTACTCTTATGAGCGATCACTGTTCTAGCGATCTCCTGATGGTAGAATAAGTTTAAAATTAAGAACATTCATAATGTTACATGAATTTCTCTTAGCAGAACGTGACGAAATTCTCGCCTTGTGTTCAAAAAAGATCGCGCGTCTTGCTGATTCCATGAGTTCGAGCGACGAAATGGAAAAAGGATTACCTGTGTTCTACGATGAACTCATTGAGGTATTACGTGCTGATGCTGATATAGATGAATCTAAAGAACCAGATAACAATTCTATAGAAAGTCTTCACAAAGCCTCCGCAGAGCGCCGGGGAAAAGAGTCATTAAAACTTGGCTACAGCATTTCTCAGGTTGTTCATGGCTACGGCGCTCTTTGTCAAGCGATCACTGAGTATATTCAGGAGAATAGTAGTGAAACAGCATCCCCTCGTGAATTCAATCGATTAAATTTCTGCCTCGATATCGCTATCGCTGAAGCGGTTACAGAGTTTAATCGAGGTCAGCGTGAAAATGCAGAGCGGGATGAGGTTCAGCGTCTTGGATTTCTAGCACATGAGTTGCGAAATGCTTTGACCTCCGCTATTCTAGCTTCCCAACTTATAATCACAGGGAAAGTCGGAACCAATGGAAGTACATCTCGTATTCTTAAAAATGCCCATAAGCGCATGAGAAACATTATTGATCGTTCACTTGTTGAGGTGCGACTGCGGAACGAATCAACCGGACAATATCAGAGATGTCGAGTTATTCACCTAGTCAGTGAAGTTGAGGCTACTGCATGGTTTGAAGCAAGTGCGAAATCAATTAAGGTGTGTGTTGAGGTAGCGGCTGAATTGGAGGTTTTAATAGACCGTCACCTAATAATATCTGCCTTATCGAATCTGGTTCAAAATGCCATTAAGTTCACCAAGCAGGGTGGGATTGTATGGATACGCGGTAAGGCTGTAGGTGGGCGTGTTTTGCTTGAAATAGAGGATCAATGTGGAGGACTCCCGCCTGGTGAGGTGGAAGAACTTTTTAAGCCTTTTTCTCAGATGGCAACAGATAGATCAGGATTGGGGATTGGGCTTACAATCTCACGACGCGCCGTATCGTTAAACAAAGGTATACTCTCAGTTCGGGATATTCCCCATCAAGGATGTGTCTTCTCAATTGATTTACCCTTAGCCTAGTGTCTTGAATTTTGGCTGAGTAAACTTTGCAGTGGGAAAAGTTATTTTTGCGTTCTTTAAGTAATGAGTAATGAGTCAATACCCATTACTTATAAAGTAAAATTGAATTACAACATTCTTTTTTACTCATGATTAATTATAACGCAAATATCAGTATTTAAGAAAGAACGGAAGATTTTGCAATAAGAGTTATCAAAGTTTATTCTGAGCTAAATAAAAGACCTTTTGACGACGCTGGTAAAATCTTGTCTAAACAATTTTTAAGAAGCGGGACATCAATAGGTGCAAACTGTTCAGAAGCTAAATATGCACAATCAAATAAAGACTTTATCAATAAGTATTCTATAGCCATAAAGGAAGCCAATGAAACCCTTTATTGGATAAAAATAATGATAAAATCGGAGTTGGTGTCAAAATCAAAATTTCAAAATCTGATAGAAGAGAATGAAATAATTATTAAGACATTAACAACTTCAATCAACAAATTGAAAGAAAAATAATTTACTCATTACTCATTACTCTTAATTGTTGCAGTGGTTATTATTTATTTTATTTAGCCCGGAGCGAAGATATTTAGCTAGGAAAGCCTTTTCGATAATATAGCTAGTTGTATAGTTTTGAGGGATGAGATGTAGTGCTTGTGCAGTTAAATCATTTAAGTCTGATGGTTGTTCACAGGATACATATTGACCAAGCCATATAAGGGCTATAACTTGTCCTTTTTCATCTGAAGAAAAATCGTCTACATATTTATGTAGTACTCTGATTGATGTTCTTCCTGTCATTTCAAAATCTTCTAAATAATTAGACAATTTGTCTAAAAAAGTTTCTGGTATATTTACTCTCCCAAACAGTATATCTGATGACTTTGGGCAATAGATTAATTCAGCAAGCTCAATGATTTCATATACTTTACTAATTAATAAAAAATTCATATTTATCTTCAAGCTAAAATCATAGTGAATAAGGACGAATATTGATCAGCCCTTAATCTGTACTTCATAGAGCATGACAGATGGGTGCTTGAGATTAAGTATCGCTCCAAGTTTGAAATGTATAAAATAAATTCATAGTGTTTGAGTTAATTATAAAAATTAATATATTTAACAGGATCTCACTAGAGCTAGAGTATTTTTTCTTAATTGTGTATATCCTTAACTAAGGAGAGATTTAATACCACAAAAAAAACTCTATGATGAAAGATGTTAATAAAAGTTTGAGTTTTTGATTTTAGAAGTTTTTTTCCTATGGTCAAGCGATCGCTCCAAGCATCACTCACTGGGATTCAAGAGGCTAAAAGAGCGTTTGCTCGTAAGGGGTGGACACAAGACAATCTAGCAGCAGAAGTCAACCTCAAGACTAGACAACCAATTTGGCGGTTTTTGAGTGGTCGTCCAGTTGAGCGTCATACCTTTATTGAAATTTGTTTGATTTTAGAACTGAATTGGCGGGAGATTGCGACTAATCTTCCAGCAGAATTTTTGTCACGAGAAGAATACGCCCAACCGACTGTACTGGATATTGATCAACTAGTGGAAAAAGTGCGATCGCAACGCTTCGACAAAATTCAAGACCAGTGTGGTATTTTGCAGTTATTGGATATCAGCCGTCCCGTTGCGATCGATGACATATATATAGATGTGAATATTTTGGAGTCAATCGCCAGCCTTCAGTGGTTAGAAATCACTGATCTGCAAAACCTTGATCCCAAAGAATTTGACCGTATTGGCTTAGGTGAAATTGACGAGAAACAAATACCTGGTACACAGGCAGTTGAAACATACTCCAAGCTCAGGGTGCTAGGCAAACCAGGAGTAGGTAAAACCACCTTTTTGCAACATCTTGCCATTCAATGTAACCAAAGCGCATTTGCAGCAAATCAAGTGCCAGTCTTCATCACACTGAGAAACTTTGCCCAAGAGTCTAAGATTACCAACGAGTTCAGCCTATTAAAATACATCCGTCAGGAATTTATCACATCTGGAATTTCCGATCCCTCAGTCATCGAAACCTTGCTGAATGAAGGTAGGGTATTACTGTTGCTTGATGGCATGGATGAAGTTCTTAATCAACAAAGCAATGCTATCTTGAACGAAATTCGGAGGTTTTCAGAGAAGTATCACAAAAATCGGTTCGTGGCGACCTGTCGAACAGCAGCTCAAAAACTCAGACTTCGAGGCTTTACCGATGTTGAAATTGCCCCATTTACCTTAGAACAAATCCGAGCCTTCGCTCAAAAATGGTTTCTGGTCTTTACCAAGACCAACCAAAAAGATGGTCAAGCCCACTCCCTTAAGTTTATTCAGAAGTTGGAATTAGATGAAAATTGGCAATTTCGCCAACTCGTCGTCACACCCCTATTTTTGCATCTTGCCTGTTGGGTGTTTCACGGTAAAGAAAAATTTCCGACTAAGCGGACTGACTTTTATAAGGAAGGTTTAGACCTTCTATTAGGCAAATGGGATGAAGCCAGAGGCGTTGAACGGGATGACATTTACCGAGGGTTTTTATTATCACAAAAACTCAGGTTATTCAGTCAGATTGCAGCCGCGACATTTGAGCAGGGTCAGTACTTCTTTGAGCAACGCATCGTTGAGCAATACATTGGTGACTATATTCAGAATCTCAGTAACGTGCCAATAGATGCAGAGTCACTGCAAATAGAAAGCGAAGCAGCGCTGAAGTCAATGGAGGCTCAACATGGGCTACTGGCAGAACGGGCGCGGGGAATTTTTTCCTTTTCCTATCTAGCATTTCAAGAATACTTCACAGCGAGGAAAATCGTTGCCAGCCATAACTTAGAGGCATTTGGGCAAGCGCTATTCGGTCTAGTCAGTCATATCACCGACCCCCACTGGCGCGAAATTTTCTTGTTAACCGCCACCATGCTCAGGAGTGCAGACTCTCTAGTACAGTTGATGAAGCAACAGATTGATACACTCGTTGCCCAAGATGCTTATTTACAAGAGTTTTTAACCTGGGCTAGCCAAAAATCTCGCAGTATTCCCATCCACTCCAAAGATGCGACAGTGAGAGCATTTTACCTAGCCTTAAGTCGGACTCCTCACATAGCTTCGCACTTTGCCCTAGCCAGCAGCCTCGACCAGGGGATGTTTCTGGATGCGGCATTAGATGACCTGCTGATAGAGTGTGCAATTGATGGGAGCCAAAGCTTTGCCCACATCCACGCCTGCGGAGATGCTATGAGCAACATTCTGGGTATTGTTCTGGATGTTGGACTCCATAAATCCTTGCAACAACTCTCTGACGAATTGCCAAATTCTGGTCAAAGTCAACAACGGTTTGAGCTATGGTCGCAAACGAACTATTCAGCTTGGGCTGAACAGGTAAACAAGACGGTGATTAATTATCGCAATATTAACCACCAGTGGCAGTTTAGCTCTGAGCAAGAGCAAGTGTTGCAACGCTACTATGATGCTAATCAGTTACTACTCGATTGTCTGCATAGCAATTGTGAAGTGACATCTGCTATTAGGCAAGAAATTGAAGCCACCTTATTGTTGCCGATAAAGGAACTTGAGGATAGGGAATGGCAATAATTCTTTTGGTTAATTCCTGAAAGAGGTTTGGATTGCAAAAATCATCAAGAATTAAGTTTTGTGTCGTAGTTAATCAACTAATTCAGAAAATCAAACAACACCAAATCATAGTACAGGAGCTAGGCTAATACGAAAATTCCGAACATTTATGTCTTCAAAAGAAAAAGAAATTCTAGCGATCGCTTTTACTGGCAATACTGAAGGCTCTTGCGTCTGTATATCCAAAAGCCTTTGGTGAAGCAGTTAGTAACAGAAACAGCAAAACTGCTTAAATATTCTGGGAAAATATCATGAAAACGGCAAGAAATAACCCACTAGATATACGCCACATTAGTCTAAAAGTAACAGAGTTAATTAAGGAATACGCTGTTGTAAATAACTGTACGCAGGATGAAATGCTAGAGCGTATTGTTTTGGAGTGGAACAGCCAACAAAGCGAGAGCGAACGACCATCAGGAGACGAAGATGAATAGCTTTTTTGTACAAGCCCTTGACGTAATCTGACTTTTCACATCCCGTGAAAAGTCAGGTTCGCTTTTCGCGTCTCGTAGAGAGCGTCATTTTAAATTTTGAATTCCGCCTTGCGGTACTAGGTTCTTAGGTATATCCATATTTCTTGATGAACCAAGTTTTCACAAATTGAGTCAATATACAATAGCAAGTTAGGATTAAAGCTAACCAAAGAAAATAAACGGCTGGCAAAGGAACAAACCCTAAACTAGCCCCAATTGGAGAAAATGGCAGATACATTCCGACTACCATCACAGTGGCGGTGATCAACAGCATGGGCAAAGAAGCCCGACTCTGGAAAAAAGGAATCTTAGGTGTGCGAATCACATGGACAATCAGCGTTTGAGTCATCAGACTTTCGACAAACCAACCTGTTTGGAACAAAGCTTGATTGTCTACAGAAGTCGCCCCAAATACAAACCACATCAAGGCATAGGTAGAATAGTCAAAAATGGAGCTAACTGGGCCAATGAAGATCATAAAGCGCCGGATATTATCAACTTTCCATTTCGGCGGCTTGATTAGGGCTTCTTGATCCACATCATCAAAGGGGATGCCCGTTTGCGAAAAGTCGTAGAGGAGATTATTTATTAATATCTGCACTGGCTGCATCGGTAAAAATGGCAGAATCGCACTCGCGCCCAAAACGCTAAACATATTCCCAAAGTTAGAGCTAGTGCCCATTCTGATATATTTGATGATATTGGCAAAAGTCTTGCGACCTTCGATTACCCCAGATTCTAGGATTAACAAATTTTTTTCTAACAAAATAATGTCTGCCGACTCTTTAGCAATATCGACTGCCGTATCAACTGAGATGCCCACATCTGCCTCCCGCAAAGCGGCTGCATCATTGATCCCATCTCCCATGTATCCTACAATATTGCCTTTTTTTCGCAGCACTTGAATAACTTTAGCTTTTTGAGTGGGAGAGAATTTAGCAAAAATAGTTGTATTTGCAGCAGATGAAGCTAATTCATCATCTGATAGAGATTCAATATCGCTACCTAATAAAACGTTTTGGACAGGTAAGCCAACATCTTTGCAGATTTTACGAGTAATGATTTCATTATCCCCAGTGATAATTTTTATATCAACTCCATTGCGCTTGAGGGCTTTAATCGCTTGGGCTGCGGAATCTTTGGGTGGATCGAGAAACGCGATGTTGCCCAACAGAACCAAATTACTCTCATCGGTAATGGCATAATGCAATTGATCGGTTGGCATCACTTTGTATGCCACCGCGACTACCCGTAACCCTTCAGAGTTTAGTTTTTGTTGTAAATCGGCAACCTTGATATGGACTGACTCATCCATTGGCAAAACCTTGTCATCAACTTTGAGTTGGGTGCAGACTTTTAGGACTTCTTCAACTGCACCTTTGCAAATTAGGATATGCTGTTTTCCCATTTCTTCGACAACGACAGACATCCGACGACGCACAAAGTCAAAGGGAATTTCATCAAATTTCTGGTAGTTTTTCTCAATGTCTAAAGATGCAAGTTCTTGATTGTGAGCGAGAACGGCGACATCTAATAAATTTTTTAAGCCAGTCTGGTAAAAGCTATTGAGATAGGCATATTTGAGAACATCTGTACTTTCTTGACCGTAGGGATCTAAGTGTCTCTGCAAGACGATTTTATCTTGAGTTAGAGTGCCTGTTTTGTCAGTACAGAGAATATTCATTGAGCCAAAGTCTTGAATCGCATCAATATTTTTGACAATCACCTTTTTGTTAGACATGGTAATTGCCCCTTTGGCCAAATTTGCCGTGACAATCACAGGTAACATTTCTGGAGCCAGCCCCACAGCCACAGATAAAGCGAAGGTGAATGCCTCGATCCAATTGCCTTTAACCACCCCATTGATCAAAAAGACTAGTGGAGCCATGACCAGCATAAAGCGCAACAGCAGCATAGTCACGCCATTCACGCCTTTGTCAAAGCTTGTTCGTGGTTTTCGTCCACTAACGGTTTTAGCCGAATGGCACTAAGAAAAGCTCTAAGTTATACGGAATAAGGGCTACAGCTTTAAATAGCTATTGAACAGTGGAGGAGGGTCAGGTGGTCGTCCAAGATGGCAGTGTCATGGAAGCGATCGCCTACGCCATCGCTTTGTCTTGCATCAGAAAGTGGAATCAGATGTACAAGTTGTCTAAAAATTTCTGGTAGGTAGGAAAAGCTTACTCGTTCATGAAATACTTTCCTTGAGACGAGCAAGCAAACATCATAAATACTACTGTGACACTACGAGTACAAATCCTCAAGGATAAATTTAGCCAAAGTTTGGGGCTACCGTTTAAAGAACTATTGCCAGAGCCTGTGATAAGACTTGCAATCTCGGAGCTAAAAATTAAATACAAAAAGCGGTTATTTGACCCATTAATAACTTTATGGGCATTTTTATCACAAGTGCTGGATACTGATAAAACTTGTAATAATGCTGTGAGTAAAATAATTGCACATTTGGCTGGTGAAGAAGTAGAAGTCCCTTCAACAGATACGAGTGCTTACTGCCAAGCTAGGGCAAGGCTTCCAGAAAAGTTATTAGAAAAACTCTTCAATTTTTCGGCACAAAGCCTAGAACAGAAAGTAGCATCAGAATATTTATGGTGTGGTCGAAATGTCAAAGTAATAGATGGGTCAACTGTCTCGAGGTCAACTGTCTCGATGCCTGACACTGTAGAGAATCAAAAAGAATACCCTCAGCCCAGTAGCCAAAAGCCTGGATGTGGCTTCCCAATTGCTAAAATTGGTGTGGTATTTAGTTTAGTGACAGGAGCTGCTGTTGCTTTGTGCATAGACGTTTTGAACACTCATGATATTAAATTAGCTCGGAGGTTGTACAGTTTTCTCAAACCAAATGATGTACTTTTAGGAGATAGGGCTTTTTGCGCTTACGCCGATATGATTGCTATTACCAAACTCGGTTGTGATGCTATATTTCGGAAGCATCAATCTCGCACAACAACCATGCGAAAAGGCAAAATTGTTGGAGATTGTGACAAATTAGTTACTTGGTATAAGCCTAAAAGTTGTCCAAAAGGATTGAACAAAGATGAATTTGATGCTCTACCTTCTTCCATTACTGTGCGGGAAATTTATTACTACATTGTTATTCCTGGTTTTCGGACTCAACAAGTTAGTTTAATTACTACTCTTTTAGATAAATCTTCTTATTATACTCTCGAAATTGTTGGAATTTACGGTAAACGTTGGGATGTTGAGTTGGATTTAAGACATCTTAAAACTACTCTAGGAATGGATGTTTTGCGGTGTAAAAGTCCCTCAATGGTACGCAAAGAAATTTACGTTTTTTTGCTTGCTTACAATCTACTTCGTAGCTTAATGTGGTCGGCTGGAACTACTTACACTACTCCTCCATTACGTTTATCGCTGCAAGGTACTCGCCACCATTTAATTAACTTTATTCCCACATTATTAGCTGCAACTTCAACAAAACGTCTTCAAATTTACTGCACTTTGTTAAAAGTTATTGCTCACAAGGCTGTTCCCGACCGCCCAGGTCGTAGTGAACCACGAGTCCGTAAACGCCGCCCAAAAGCTTACCCGTTAATGACCAAACCCCGGCACGAATTACGAAAGCAGTTGCAAACTGCTTAACCCACAAGCATTTCGGCTTTTCTTAGTGCCATTCGGTTTTAGCCAATGATGCTAGATAAGTATGACTACCCGTTTCGGCGACAACGGCTGTTCCAGAACCACTGACTACCGCCGTACCCATAAAACAGAGATTGACTAACTCTAGTGGGTTTTTCTCATTGTGATCTGGGAGTTCTGGGTGTTTTTCAGTGGGTAGAGATTCCCCGGTGAGGGTTGACTGACTGAGGAATAAATCTTTGGTAGCAATCAGCCTCACGTCGGCTGGAATCATATCTCCGGCTGAAAGAAAGATAACATCACCAGGAACCAGCAACTTTACGGCAATTTCCTTTCCTGTTGTTATTCCCTTCTCTTTTTTCGGTGCGGCACTCAAGCGACTCACCATTGCCGTTGCGCTCACCATTTCCCGCAGCTTTTCGGCGGCTTTGTTCGACTGAAATTCTTGTGAAAAGCGCAGCAAACCACCGAAAATCACCATCGCAAAAATGATCGAGGCGGCTGTTGGACTCCCAGTTAACAGTGAAATCGTCGCCAGAACAATGAGTAAAAGCGAGAGGGGATTAGTCACCGTTTTCAGCAGTTGGATATACCACGCGATCGCTTTTTCACGGGCGATCTCATTCAGCCCTGAT
This sequence comes from Nostoc sp. CALU 546, assembly GCF_048836525.1. Lineage (NCBI taxonomy): Bacteria > Bacillati > Cyanobacteriota > Cyanophyceae > Nostocales > Nostocaceae > Nostoc > Nostoc sp. CALU 546. The sequence continues at coordinate 7,036 of NZ_JAWJTF010000017.1, read as the reverse complement.
TTCCCTAACCTCTGCTGGGCTTCAGTCTCAGTCAACCCCTCCAGGGAAGTGTCAAATAAGTGCAGAACTCCATCTACATCATGTTGAGCGATATCGATAAGTGCGTTGGATGAGTCTACAGACTGGCTAGATCCCGTTTTAGGCTTTTTGGATGAATTGGGAGACTGGCTTAACATTTTCATAAGGTAAGCTCCAAAACGTGGAGAGTTGGGGATTCATCGGTTTGATTTTTTGGGGTTAAGCTGTTGTGTCTTTAATTTTCCAGAGTATTTCTGTTGCAACAAGGGTTTCAAACCATAAAAAGTGCAAGTTATACGCGCAACAGCTTAGTCAACTGATTTGCGTTAACTTAATATCTTGCACTAGGCGACTAGAAGTTGCGGCTACACGAGACTTTACCTGCCTCCGCAGGTTAAAAAGCCTTGATTTTGCGTTAGTCTCCGTAGGCGGCCTACCCTTCTCTTCGAGAGGCTGCGCCAACGGGTTCTCCAAAGGAGTACGTTGGTATAGCCACGATTTCTAATTGCTAGGGTGCAAGTTAAGAGTTAAATCTTTTTGCTGCTTAACGCGACTCGGCAAAGTGGTGTCGAATCTTGGCAGCAATTTGATGATCCGTCATCTTGTCAACTGTTTCAATGCCTACGACGCGTCTACCGAGGTTATTTTCTTCAAGACGTTTTTTCAGTTCATCTTTTGCCTCACCTGGGCCAAATATCAGAATAGACTCTGCATCACGAATATATGAAATGACTGCATCATAGTAAATATTAAGTTGTCCTGTAAAATTTCTCTGGAGGCTATCATCTGCGGGTACTTGATGTGATTCGTAAGCGCCCTTCAGAAGTGAATCACCAGAACGCCGAGGCTGTTTTTCTACTTCCGATATGATCTCTTTTATATCTTCCCCTTTCTCCGTAACAGTCACGACAATAGCTTTTCTATGGTCAATCCACAGCCCTACTTTTGTTTTCATTGATATCTCCTTTGTTCACTAGTTCCACATTGAATTTTAGAACTGCTTACCAGAGTCAAATTAACAACTTTGGCTTATGATATTACTGTGATAGACGGTCGTTTTATTTCCTGAATGAATTGATTGAATACGATACAAAACTTAATTACGAATTACAAATTACGAATTACGAATTACGAATTATTTAAATCTCGTCGTGCTAAAGCTTGAATCTCAGTTCGCAGTGCGGTAATTTCTGCTTGCAAGGCTTTAATTGATTTTACACCCGCTAGTTCTGCTTCATTATTTTCGGCATCCTGACCAACAAAGAATGTTGCCAAAGTTGCCGTCACATAACCACTGATCGCAAACGCATACAGTGCCAGGAAAAAACATAGTACCCGCCCTTCTGCCGTTTTCGGAAAGTAATCAGACCCGATGGTAGTCATCACCATTGCCGTCCACCACAGTGCAGTACCATAATCGGTAATAGTGCCATCAGGAAGTTCACGCTCAAACACATAAATTCCAGCCGCTCCAATTAGAGTGACAATTATAGTTAATCCCACCACATAGCCAAACCCTCGCCGCCCAATACTGGCTCCCAGGACTCGCATTCCTTTGTTGGTTCGTGTCATCACTCGCAACAACTGTAACCCTCGAACCGCATGAACTGATTGCAAAGACTGCATGACTCGCAAAATCCGAAAGATTCGCAGCGCTGGAATAAACAGCGAAAAAGCGGTCAACCAATTATGTCGAAGGTAGGAAATTCTGTGAGGTGCGAGGAGAAATTTGATACCAAAATCTATGATGAAGGTGATCCAAATGATAGCAGCGATCGCTTCTAATAGAGGATTCAACCCCCAAACTAGCTCAACAATAAAAAGTCCCAACCAAGCAAAGCCCAGCACCAGCATCGGCGTTTCTAGCCAATCTTCCAACTGTTGCAACACCTCACTGCGCTCCTGATCTAACGCAGGCTTTGACCGTTGGTTCAGATAGCTCATAACGAGTTTGATGAATGAGACTGATACACCTTTAGCTGTGCCCGTAATTGGGCAATTTCACTCGTCATATCTAACACCATTGCCGCTCCGACTAAGTTCAGCCCCAAATCTCGACGCAAGCGTTGAATCTGAGCAATTCGCGCAATTTCGCGGGAATGTAGTAAATCACCGATGGGTTCGATTACGCCTAACTCAACGTAAAACTTCACCAGGGTAGTCGAAGTTTTAGTGATCAATGCAGCATATTCAAAGCTGTAAAGTTGCTCACCTTCGAGGGAAACCACGGTTTTAGAAAGGCTGAAGGTCATAATTTAATCTCCTCTAACTGGGTACGTGGGTTAAAGCTAGTGTTTGCCTGGATTTTTTCGTAGTATTCTTGCTCGATCGCACTCAGGTCTTGCGGCGTGACAATCTGAAGTTTGGCAAATAAGTCACCTCGTCCCCCTTTGGGCAATGTCCAGCCTTTGCCGCGCAGTCTAAGCGATTGCCCCGATCGCACCCCTTTAGGAACTTTCATTGTCACGCTACCATCGGGGGTTGGTACGCTGATTTCTGCCCCTAAAACTGCTTCATCGGGGCGAATTGGAATGTCACAAACAAGGTTATCGCCCTCAAATCGATAGAAGGGATGGGTTAACACTTCGATAGTTAGATACAAATCACCGCGCTGTTGAGAGAATGGACTAGGACGACCTTTACCCTTGAGCCGAATTCGACTGCCTGGTTTTGCACCTGCGGGAATGCGGACGTTGATCGTTTCGTCGTCGAGTTGCAGCCGCTTTTGGACACCGTGAAATGCTTCAGAAAATGTGAGGGCGATCGCAGCTTCGGTATCTGGTGCAGGGGCTTGAGAACGAAATCCACCATTAAAATCATCAAATCCACCAGTGGAGGTTTTACGTCTCGTTCGACCCAGCAGATCGTTGATAAACGAATCAAAATCGCCGTACTGATCGAAGTCGCTCGTCCCAGCATTAGTTCCGCTAGGTGTCGGCGCTTCAGTGTAACCAGGATTATTCCAGTGCTGACCAAAGCGATCGTACTTCTGCCGCTTCTCTGGATCAGAGAGTACTTCATTTGCTTCGTTCAGTTCTTTGAACTTTGTTTCTGCGTCATTGTCTCCAGGATTGAGGTCAGGATGATATTTGCGGGCAAGCTTGCGGTAAGTCCGTTTGATTTCTTCTGGGGTTGCGGTTTTGCTTACTCCCAAAATGGCATAGTAGTCTTTAAAGTCTGTTGTAGTTGGCATCAGTTACCTCTCGATTGCGGGTTATTTTGCGGTGGGTAGTAAGCCTGGATTTATCACAATTTTTCATTCTAAATTCTCACTTAAGGGACAGTAGTCAGAGCAATCAAGTGCTTGTTCTGTGAGGACAATAGAGGGGTGTACTGTGCAGTATAAATAATGGTTGTTTGTAAAGAAGCGACAGTTCCGACAGGGAAGTTGATGGAAGCAGTTGACCGTTGTAAATTTTTCTCCTGCAATCTTCCAAGCATCTAGCAATTTAAAAATGAAAATTGCCAAAAATATCATCGAGCATAAGGGAGTGAAAAACAATGCTTCATCATGTGTAATAGCTCCTTCCGGTCTTGTCAAATCTGGTTTTGTCACAGCATGGTTGACAATCATCAACTTGGCGTTAATTGAAGGAAGCAGATTTAAATTCATCTTATCTAAAATATCAAGTTTGATAAATTTATCAGTAGACATATTGTTTACGTTGATAGAAACTAGAGTTTTGTAAATAATACAGAGTTGGTGAGTTATTCAAGATAAGATGAGAACAACATTGAAAGTGCAAAACTCCCAATAAACGTCAACGTAGATAAGTTTGTATCTTGAGTTTGATGGGCTTCAGGAAGAATTTCTTCAACGATCGCCACCATCAAAGTACCTGTTGTAAATGCAAGTACAATTAACTTGGGTAGATCAGTTTGTCCGCGCAATCCCCAATAGCCCAGCGTCGCGCCCAGCCAAACAGGGATAAGAAACGCCGCAAGTAACCAAAATCGCTGTGTTCGCGGCATATTTTGACTCTTAAACTCTGCGTTGGTGACAAATCCTTCGGGAATGTGAGCCACAACTCTCCCCGATGTCAGCATCACCCCTAGATGAGGCGCGATCGTTAAACTAGTGCCAATCATTAAGCCATCGCCAAATAAGTCGATGGCAATGCTTAGAAAAATCACCCAACTAACGGTATTATGATCAACACCACGCAGTCGATTTTTGCTTAAATTGAGAAGCTGATTAATCCAGACAAAAAAAGCTCCACCCAAAAACAACGCTAAAATAGCTGCCCAAACAGGTTTAGCGTAGGCGTAGCCCGTCGCAGACATCGCAACTCTTGGTATCAGTTCGGTAGATGCGATCGCTAGCAGTACGCCAGCAGCAGCGTGCAGTGCAAGTCCTAATGTTTGTTTTGATGATGGTAAGGCTTCAGCAATCATTGCTCCCATGAAGTTGCTGACAACGGGCAAAGCTGATAGTGTTAGAGCAAATAGAAATTCCTGCATAGTCAGGCTCCGCTAGTCGTAACATACTTTTTGATGTTTGTTTCGATTACAGTCCATCAAGACGCGAACTCATAGTGAATCTCTGTAGTTCTTCCTTTAAAATAGAGCCGAGTGCCTTCTGGATACTCCCATCCCACCTCGCCTTCTAAGGGAATAAGCATCCCATTACAAACTGAATATTCCCAGAATCGACCGACCCAAGGCATAGCAGTAAGCTTGTCACGATAACGAGCCTCAGCCCGACAAGTAGCGATCGTCCCTTCAGCATTAAACTGAAATATGAGGGAGACAGTTGTTGCACCATCCGTCAAAGTAGCGCGAGAGGAGGTGTCATTAATTGCGTCCCATAGCACACCCTGACTGGGTAATAGGGCAGTAGGATACCAAGTTGCCTCAGCAAAGTACCGTAACAATTCACCTTGATTGTTTTCAGGCGCACCGTGCATTTTTGCAACTGTAAAAAGACCGAGTAATGATGCGTGTAAGCTGCCTTCTCCTAAGAGATAAGTATCATGAACAAAGGCATTAACTCCTGGAACCATCTGGATGCGTGCATCCCAATCAAAACCGAGGCGTTGAGTCATCACAATTTGAGTGGCAGTAAAAGGATTCCACTTGGCTTCTGTTTCATTCAGATTGAACTGTCCTTGCTGAGAGAGCTTGACCACAGCCACGATCGCTTGTCCATCCTTGAGTACTGTCCGAAAAAATCGCTGTACGGGATCTGGTAAGCCTTCAATTTCTTTTTGCTCATAGATTTGGGGCTTAATTGTTTGCCGTCCATTTATTAATTTGGCTCGTAAGTTATCAGTGTTTAACTGCCAGCGATAGCTACCATAGATCGCAGCAAGTCCGAGGCAGACTATGATGAAAACACCAATCATTGCAATCCATTTCATCCACATGATGCTTACCTATAATTGTTAATTCAGAAGTTGATAAATTGTGATGATTGAAATAATTACTACAATAGATGTATAGATCAGCATTGTGTACTGGGATAACCAATTGGGAAGATAAATTGCAAAATTGTCTTTTGTAGAGTTTGAATATTTACGAGCCATCAAAGTTAATGGGCATTGAAGTTTGAAAGTTAACAGAGTTAGCCCTTCTATAAATACAAATCCATAACCAATCCAGAGCCAGATGTTGAGATTGTGAGCAATCGCGGCATAAAGCATATAGAAAATCACAAAGTTGAAGAATACCCATATCAACGTGTGAATAATTTTAATCAGCGTTAATTTGGTTTCACTTTCCATATTGTCTCAGTCTAATTTCTCCATTCTCGGCGTTTCTACAAGCACAGAGATAACGAGCAAACTTAGCCCAATAATTTTGATCAAGGCGTTAATTGCATGTGCATACTCCCATTGATCCCGATACCGCATCCAATCTGCTGGAATGGGATTCGTCAACCATTTGGCGAATTCAGCATTCATTGGCGCAACAAATATTATCCAACTCACAAATGCAAGTACCAAGAAAATTACTCCGCCCAAAGTCCAGTAGAAACTTGAACCACGTTTGCCAACAAGAAATACCAACACAATTCCCGTCAGAATTGCTGTAATTTCAAAAGCTGCGCCGACTGAGCCAAACAACTTATAAACATTTTCAAAAACCGTTACTTTAACCCATAGTTGTTGGTCAAACTGCATTCTTTGCGGCAACTCTAGCAAATGGGTCATAGACAAACTTAGGCTAAACGAAGCCAGCATAAATGTTATAAATCGCCAAGCCCGTATGAATGTCATTTGATTACCCTTGTGCAGAGACGATTAATGGGAACATTGATAAAATTCAGTACCCTTTTAATATTTGAGTTAACAACTTTAACTTCTGGCATTACTGTGACGGGTGTTTGTTCTATTTCCTGAATGAATTGATTGAATACGATATGAAACGTAACGGTTGATGTACGAGTGAAACTTTATGGTTTTTGATAAAAACTACCGTTTCTTGACTGATCCCACCCCTTTCACGGATTCTCGAACTTGGGGAGAACCAATATACTCTACTGACCCCACGCCAGATACAGTTGTATCTAACCGATCGCTCACATTGACCACCGCACTCCCCACGCCGCTATTGCGAACCGTAGCCTGTTTAGTCTTGAACTCCTCGCCCTTAAAGCTTCCGACCCCAGAAAGGCTAAGGTCTAGTACATCAGCGCTTCCTGCGATCGCCATGCTACCCACGCCATCAAGAGAAACTGATAACTGTTTGCCTTGAATATCCTTAGCTTCAATACTGCCGACACCATCTAAGTTTAAGCTTTCCAGACTCTTGACCTGCAAAGCAAACTCAATACTGTGCGTTCGCTGATTTTAAGGCAGTCAAAGGAATTAATTCCTTGAGGGGTAATGATTAAGAGGATTTTTGAAGCAACTCCCTGATGAGAGTGGATTTGGGGGTAGTTTGAGTAGAGAATGATGTCAGGTGGTGGTGCATCGATGAGTGAGACAGAAGTAAAAATAAGCTCCGAGCGGATAGACGATATTCCATTAATAGTTGAATGGCTTGCTCAGATAGAGATAGCCAAACATATCGACCA